>CALVQD010000042.1 GCA_944355255.1 uncultured Bacilli bacterium | reverse complement strand
GGTTCTGGTAAATAGAAATGTTTTTGTCTGGAGTTTAAGAAACCATATCCAAATAATCCACCAGGACCAATGGCATATAGTGATTGGATGATTTGGAATCCACTTCCCAATGGATCTTTCCATGGGTTTAAGAAAGATAAAATACGGGTAAGACGATATGGGGCGGCGAGAATGAGCCCGACAATTCCAATGACACCAATTGCTCCTAGTTTTAAGAAAAAGGAAATTGGAACGCCACCGACAAATAGCATCCCCATGATTGCTATGACTAAAATGACTCCGGTTCCAAAATCTGGTTGTAACATAATTAAAAAGAAAATGAATAATGTGAGTCCTAGAATAGGAAGAATTCCTTTTTTGAATTTTTTCATTTCTTTTTCATGTTTGGTTAAATAATTTGCAGTAAATAGAATCATTGCCAGTTTTGTAAATTCACTTGGTTGAATTCCAAAAGAACCAATGCCAAACCAACTACGACTTCCGTTACGGACAGTTCCAATTCCTGGAATTAATACTGCAATTAAGAGAACGATACAGAAAAGAAAGAATTTTTTACAGTGTTTTTTAAAAAATGAAAAGGGTATTTTACTGATCATTATCATAAAGAAGATTCCTAGAAGGAAGAAAATTCCTTGGTTTTTTACAAATTTAAAGGGATCTTGAAATTTGTATTCAGCCCATACATAAGAGGCGGAATAGATCATGATGATACCGAAGGTAGAGATAAGGAGAACGCTTATGAATAATGCATAGTCAAAGTGTTTTCTCATAACCATACTCCAAATGCAAGGGCAATCATGGAACCGAAAAGTCCAATGATCCAGAATAATTTTACAATATCGCGTTCATTCCAACCTTTTTTTTCAAAACTATGATGGAGTGGTGCCATGGGGAATAGTCGTTTGTGTGTGAGTTTATAGTAATATCTTTGTAAAATACAGCTACAAGTTTCAATGACAAAGACAATGCCGATGATAATTAAAAGAAGTTCATGTCTTGTTAAGATGGCAAGTGCTCCTAGGGTGGCTCCTAAGGAAAGACTACCAGTGTCTCCCATAAATACTTTTGCTGGAGATACATTAAAGACGAGAAATCCTAGAAGGGCACCGACTAAGATAAAGCAAAAGCACCCAACTGTTTCATATCCTTCTAACCAACCTGTAGAAAAGGCGATGATACCAAATGTAAGATAGGCAATGACGGATAAGCCTCCCGCTAGTCCATCTAAACCATCTGTTAAGTTGACTGCATTACTGCTAGCAAGTAATAAAAAGAGAATAAAAACACCATATAACCAACCGATATCGATTTTGATATGAAAGGTGTGAATCCATAGAAGGGGTTCATTTCCTGATATCATAAAAAGATAAAAGAAGATAACTGATATGATCAGTTGGAAGAGTAGTTTTTGTTTTTCTGTTAATCCTTTGTTATTATGTCTTTTAATAATTAGATAGTCATCGATAAAACCAATGAGACCATATCCGAGAAAGGTAAGAAATATAATGAGAATTGTATAGTTGAATGTGATTTTTTTAAAATAGTATAGAAGTAACATGGAAATCATGGTTGCGACAATAAATATAATACCACCCATAGTTGGTGTTCCTTGTTTTTTTTGATGTGCTTCTCTTAAATAAGTACTAAGAGATTGTTCTGCTTTCATTCTTCTTAATACGGGAATGAAAAGTAGGGCACAAATAAGAGAAATAAAAAAACCAATCATGAGTGCGAATACTGCTTTTGTTAGTAGTAACATTGTTTTCACCCCAGTCCAGTTAGTTTATTATATTCTTACTGATTTTAAAATATGAGTGATTGGAATGGTGAAAAAAAAGAGAATGATTTCTCTTTTAATCGGATAACATTAATCTTACGGTTTCTCCT
Source organism: uncultured Bacilli bacterium (assembly GCA_944355255.1). Taxonomy (GTDB): domain Bacteria; phylum Bacillota_I; class Bacilli_A; order RF39; family UBA660; genus UMGS2016. Next base: position 33,288 of record CALVQD010000042.1, on the reverse strand, counting down.
TCGTAAATACGTGATTTTGCTTTTGGAGATTGATATGTGACTTTATCTCCACTACCAGAGTATTCTACTTTGAAATCTTTTAATTGTTCTGTTGCTTCTTCTACACTCATGTTTACAACATTAGGAACTGTTTTATATTTTTTGTCGAGATAATTATATTTTTTTTCTGTATCGCCACCTGGTTTTTCAATATCTAATGCGACAATTGCATCTTCTAAGATTGTTTTTACAATTGGTGCGGCAACGGTTCCACCGTATTGGGTAACACCTTTCGCATTATCGATTGCGACATAAACGACAATTTGGGGATCATTGGCTGGAAGGAATCCCATAAAAGAGGTAATATAGTTTCCTACCATGTAGTGTCCATCTTTTACTTTTTGAGCGGTTCCAGTTTTTCCTCCGACACGGTATCCTTCGATATATGCAGGACGTCCAGTACCATTGGTTACAACACTTTCTAAGGCACTTCTTACTTTGGCACTTGTTTCTTCACTAATCACTTTTCTTTTTATTTTTGGTTTATTTTCTTTTACTGTTGTGTTTGTTTCTGGTTCGTTTAAACTTTTTACAATATAAGGAGTCAGTAATTTTCCACCATTAATGGCGGCACTAACTGCTGTGATTTGTTGAATTGGAGTGACACTAACACCTTGACCAAAGGAGGTAGTGGCAAGTTCTACGGGACCTACTTTGTCTAATGAGAATAGGATTCCACTGGCTTCTCCGTTTAAATCAATTCCTGTTTTCTCACCAAATCCGAATTTTCGAATGTATTGGAATAGTTTTTCTTTTCCAATTTTTTGTCCCATGACGACAAAGCCTGGGTTACAACTATTTTCTACGACTTGGAGAAAGGTTTGTTCTCCATGACCACCGTGTTTCCAACATTTAATTCTGGCATTTTCGACTTGTATGCTACCAGAATCACTATATTTATCTTTTTCTAGATCGATTAGATGTTCTTCTAAGGCAGTTGCTAAGGTAATAATTTTAAAGGTAGAACCTGGTTCATATGTGGCCCAGATGGGGAGATTTCTATTTAATTCTTCTTCTGTATAATCTTGATAGTTACTAGGTGAGAAGTTAGGACGGGAGGATATGGCTAAGATTTCTCCGGTATTTGGATCCATAGCAATTCCTAATGCTTGATCTGGATTATATTTTAAAACAGCATTATCTAGTTCTCTTTCGAGGGATTCTTGGATATCCATATTGATGGTAAGTGTCATGTTGATACCGTCTTGTGGTTTTTCGTATACTTCATTTAATTCTAGTTTATTTCCTTTGGCATCACTAAAATATTTGATGGCACCATAACTTCCTGTTAAGTATTTATCATACATGAGTTCTAATCCACTGAGTCCTTGGTTATCGATTCCAACAAAGCCTAGAGTATGGGATAAATAAGTATCATATGGGTAATTTCTTTTACTTTCTTTGATGAGATAGACACCAGGTAGTTTTAAATCGTTAATTTTATCGGCAATTTCATAAGAGAGTCTTCTTCCTTCAGGATGAACTCTTTCAATACTTGTTTTTTTTGTAACATGTTTATAGATTTCTTGTTCATCGACTTCTAAAATTTCAGCAATTAATTTTGCGGTTTTTTCTTTATCTTCGATTTGATTGGGAATAAATACTAAGGAAGAGGTAGTGAGGTTATCAGCAAGGACAACACCATTTCTATCTGTAATGAGACCACGATTTGCTTCTATGGGAAGGTTTCTACCCCAGAGATTGGATGCGTATTTACTTAATTTACTATAGTCGATAACTTGAATATAGAATACTTTTCCAATGATTAATACAAATAAAAAAGCAATGATACAAAAAATAATTTTAATGCGTTTATGAACACGTTTAAAGAACAAGTGGATCACCTCTAGTTCATGATATGAAAGTTTATATAGAAAAAATACCGAAAATTTAAAAGTATGTGATAACTCAAGTTTTATAGTATTTGTTAAAACAAAAAATAGGTATCTATTTGCAATCGGCACTTATAGAGTATTTTTTAAAATTATTCGACTAAAAAATTAAGAATTATGTTACAATTGATATGGTAGGAGGTAGAGAAAATGTATAACTTTTCAAATCATTTATTAGAGGGAGAAAAAATTTTATATCAGGGACAACCTGTACCTGGTAAAGGTAGTAAATCAGTAGGTGGATCATTATTGTTAATTTGTATGGGATTGATAGTGGGAATAGGTAGTTTAGTTAGTATTGTCTTCTTTCTTGTTGCAGCATTATTTTTAGGTTTAGGAATTTATGTATTAGTCTATAATTTGATATTAAAGCAAAAACGAATTGCTGATGATTTTTATTGCTTGACAAATATGAGAGTAATGAAATACGAGTCTAAAAAGAATAAATTAGTTTTTGGTTATTTAGCGTATTATGATGAAATTCGCTGTAATAATGTAAAAGATAATTTTGGGGATTTATATATGGGGATGGTTATAAATGAGAGTAGTTTTTTTAAAACGATTGAATATACAAAAAAGTCACTTACGGATCCAGATCCGGAAAATATGCCATCTATAACGTTTGAGTCAATTGAATCTCCTTATAAAGTAGAAAAATTAGTATGTACTGCAAAAGAAGAACTTTTGCGAAAAGTAGATTCACAAAATTCAAATAATGTAAGTAATGTTTGATAAAAGCATATTGAAAAATCCTGAAAATTTGAAATTGTGCTATAATGGATAAGAAGTAGGAGAATAGATATGAAAAAATATGAGAAAATACGCCTCGTTTTATTTACATTATCCGGATTATTTGTCAGTTATTTTTTAATTTTACATGTAATACATGGTAGTGTTTTTGCCAAAGTGATTACACTTTGTATTGCTAGTTTTTTTCTGATCGTACTAAGTGGAATTACTTATCGAATGGAACAGGAAACAAAACAGAAAAGTAATACCATCAGACAAATTATTTGGGTTTTATTTGCACTTTATTTGTTTGAACTAGTTTCGTTTTTATTTTTTGAAAATGGATTTGGAAGAAATGGAATTGGCAGTATTGTTTTTTCTAAGAATGTATATCGCACATATTTAAATACATCCTTTAATATTATCCCTTTTCGAGTTATTTTATTTTATCTCGTGGGATTCGTTAGAGGAACGCAAGGGATATTCCATGTGATAATCAATTTGGTTGGGAATTTTATTTCTTTTATGCCGTTTGCACTTTTTCTTCCGCTTTTATTTCCAAGATTTTTGAAGTCAAAGTATTTTATTTTCTTTTTATCGATTTTGGTGTTGGTGGTAGAGTTGGTGCAAATGTTGTTACTGACGGGTAGTTGTGATATTGATGATTGGATATTGAATGTAGGGGGAGCGGTTTTATTATATTTTATTTTTAAGAAGTGTCAGGTTTATGATAGATTGAAAAAGGTGGTAGATTAATATGAAGAAGAAAAAGAGAAGATTGAAGCGAAAATTGTTTTTATTGATTATATTTTTGCTTGTGATTGGGGTGTTGATTGGTTGTTATTTTTTCTTTAAAACAGATCGTGTTTCGTTTGATTTTTCTTTTTTAAGTCAATCTTTAGAGGATACAGAGGAGAAAATAGCGAGTGAGGAGACAAAGCAAAAAGAGGAAGAGGAAAAAAAGAAATTAGAAGAGGAAGCAGCAAAGGACAATGGATATGGAGTAGAGATACCTGGTCCAACTTATATTAAGGGAATTTTAATTGTAAATAAGACGTATGCGCTTCCTGATGGTTATGCAACTGGAAATGATCCAACTGCTCTTTCTGCTTTAAGAGAATTACAAGCGGGAGCAAGTAGTGCGGGATATTCTATCCCATTATTATCGGGATTTCGTTCTCATCAAAAACAGACAGAATTATATAACCGTTATGTAGCTCGTGATGGAAAGGATGCGGCAGATACTTATTCGGCACGTCCAGGCCATTCAGAGCATGAAACGGGGCTTACATTTGATATTGGTGCGGTAGATGATAATTATGGGGAAACGCCGGCTGGTAAGTGGTTAGCTTCTCATGCTCATGAGTATGGTTTTATTATTCGTTATCCAAAAGGAAAAGAAGATATCACCAAATATCAATATGAACCATGGCATGTTCGTTATGTTGGAGTAGAACATGCAACCAATATGTATGAAAATGATTTAACATTAGAAGAGTATTTAGGAATTGCTTAACACAATTCCTTTTTTGTGAGAAAACATTTGTTTGTATCAGGTCTTGTGTTATAATGAAAAGGGAAAGGTGGGATATTTATGTTTTGTCCAATTAATTTAAAAACAGAATATACATTATTAACTAGTTTGATACGTATTCCATCTTTAATTACTTATGCAAAAGAAAATCATATCCAAGCATTGACAATTACGGATGATAATTTATCAGGAGCGATGGAGTTTTATAAAGCTTGTAAAAAAGAACAGATAAAGCCAATTATTGGACTCGATATTTTATTAGGTGAACACCATGTTTTATTGTATGCGAAACAAGAGGTAGGATACCAAAACTTAATGAAGTTATCAACCATTCAAAGTGAACGTATGATTACAGTAGATGATTTAGAAATATATGGCGAGAATTTAATTTGTGTAATTCCATTTTCTTCTCGTACACTTGATGTCGATTTAAATAAAATATATCCACAGATATATTATGGATATGAAACATTAGAAGAAAGAAATCAATTACATGTAAAGAAAAAAATGTATTGTCGTGAGATTTTAGGATTGAAAGAGTCAGAGATGAAGTATTTGCCATATTTAGAGGCAATTCGAAGAGGTATTTTAGTAAGAGAAGTAGAGACAGTATACCAACAGTCTTATTTAAAGTTAGAAAATGTATTACAAGAAGAATTTTCCTCTTTAGATGATCTTTCTGATTTCGTTTCTCAAATTGATCTTACACTGACAGAACATCATGAAATATTATTACCTACATATCCTTGTCCAGAGGGCTATGAAACATTTTCCTATTTGAAAAAATTATGTATTGAAGGACTTCGTAAGCGTTTTGGAAATACTGTGCGAAAAGCATATGTCGATCGTTTGAAATACGAATTATCCGTAATTGAGAAAATGGGATTTTCTAACTATTTTTTAATTGTTGCGGATTATGTGAACTATGCGAAAACCCATGGTATTTTAGTAGGCCCAGGACGTGGTAGTGCTGCTGGTTCATTAGTTTCTTATTGTCTTTCTATTACAAGTATTGATCCATTAAAAGAAGGATTACTCTTTGAACGTTTTTTAAATCCCGAACGTGTTACGATGCCAGATATTGATATTGATTTTGAGTTTCAAAAAAGAGAAGAAGTCGTAACTTATTTACAAGAAAAATATGGGGTAAAAAGAGTCACGGGAATTATTACTTTTGGAACACTTGCTTCTAAGCAAGTTGTTCGCGATGTGGCTCGTACTATGGATATTGATTTAAAGCAAGTTGACATGATTTCTAAGTTTATGGACAGTAAAAAGAGTTTAAAAGAAAATTTAAAATTAGAACCAAAACTAGAAAGAATGTTAAAGACGGATGAGACATTACAAAAACTATATCAAATTGCATATCATTTAGAAGGGTTAAAAAGACATACTTCTGTCCATGCTGCTGGAATTGTCATTGCGAAAAAAGATTTAGATGAAATTATTCCGGTAAGTTATAATCATGAAGGATTTTATGTTACTGGTTTTACCATGGAATATTTAGAAGAATTAGGACTTTTGAAAATGGATTTACTAGCACTTCGTAATTTGACATTAATTCAAGGAAATTTAGATGATTTAAAAACAGAAGAACATCTTTCTATTACGTTTGATGAGATTCCATTTGGGGATGAAAAAGCAATTTCTATTTTTACAAATGTCTTAACAGAAGGAATATTTCAGTTTGAATCGAGTGGAATGAAAAACTTTTTAAGAAAATTTAAACCAAATAGTTTTGCAGAGATTTCTGTTGCACTTGCTTTATTTCGTCCAGGACCGATGAGTAATATTGATGAGTTTATCGATCGAAAACGTGGGAAGAAAAAAGTAACTTATCTCCATCCTGATTTGGAACCTATTTTAAAAGAGACACAGGGAATTATCGTATATCAGGAGCAAATTATGCAGATTGCTTCAAAAATGGCAGGTTATACTTATGGGCAAGCAGATGTTTTAAGAAGAGCCATGAGTAAGAAAAAAGAAGCGGTTTTAAGAAGTGAAAAAGAGCGTTTTATCAAAGGTAGTGTCGAAAGAGGATATGCCCTTGATGTCGCAACGAAAGTCTATGATTTAATTTTAAAGTTTGCCGATTATGGTTTTAATAAAGCTCATTCTGTTTCTTATGCTGTTATTAGTTATAAAATGGCTTATTTAAAAGCCCATTATCCAAAATATTTTATGAGAAGTTTACTTTCGATGGCAATTGGTAGTAGTGAAAAAACAAGAGAGTATATTTATGAGTGTAAACTTTTACATTTAAATGTATTACCTCCTGATATTCAATACAGCAAAAATCAGTATACAGTGGAAAAAGAAGGAATTCGTTATCCGTTATCGGGGATTAAAAATGTCGGTATCAATGCAATTGCTACTGTTTTGCAAGAAAGAGATAAAAAACCATTTTCTGATATCTATGATTTTTTAAGGAGATGTTACGGAAAAAGTATCAATCGAAAAACATTAGAAGCGATGATTGAAGTTGGTGTTTTTCAAAGCTTTGGATATAATATCAAAACGCTGTTGGAAAATTTAGATGTGCTGTTAAACTATGCGGATTTAATGAAAGATATGGAAGATGGAATGATTCCAGTTGCGACACCAGAGTTGACTATATACGAAGAGTTTGATGTTCATACAAAAATGTCTTTAGAACTAGAATGTTATGGTTTTTATTTAACAAGTCATCCTGTTACAGAGTATAAGTTAAAACATCCAAATAGTGTTCCACTTGCTGAAATTTCTAATTATTTTGATCGTGAAATCGAAGTAGTTTGTCTGATTGATCGTATAAAAGAAATTACGACAAAGCAACAGCAAAAGATGGCTTTCTTGTACGGAAGTGACGAAATTGCTCAAACAGAAGTTGTTTTATTTCCAAAAGTATATGAAAATGTACAAGTTGAAAAAAGAAATATTATTTATGTCTTAGGAAAAGTAGAAAAAAGATTTGATAAATATCAACTGGTTGCTCGTCGAATTCAAGTATTATATCGAGATGAAAAATAAAAAGTGATATCAAAATCACTTTTTTTGTCAAAAAAATAGGAGTGGCCCCCTGAAGACCACTCCCTTAAAAGAATAAAAAGGGGTTGGCTAGTGTGATACTAGCTCCAATTCGAATATTTCCGAATTGGTGCTTTTATAATAATCTGAAAGCAAAAAAAAGTCAAGCATTTTAAGACGAAAAATGTGAAAAAATGAGAAAAAAAGTAGAAAAAAATAGAAAAACGAACCTTTGTTTGATATAATGTGATTGGTGAATCATATGTTAGAAAACTTATCTGGTATTGGACCAAAAACAAAACAAGCATTATCTCATTTAGGAATTTATACTTTAGAAGATTTAATAGAGTATTATCCATATCGGTATGAACTTGTAAAAAAATCAAATTTAGATGAGAAAGAAGAAGATGAAAGTGTAATTATCGATGGAAGTGTTACGAATATTCCCCGTGTTGTATTTTTTAAAAAACACATGGAACGAATGACATTTCGTATCCAAGCAGATGATCGCTTTGTTGATATTGTGATATTTAATCGCGGATATTTAAAGAAAAATTTAACTCCAGGTACAGAAATTACTGTATTTGGAAAGTGGAAACCGAAAAAAAATCAGATTGTTGCTTCACAAATTCGCTTTGGAAAATTAGAAAAGGAGTATGTAGAATGTGTCTATCATTTAACTTCTAAGATTACCAATCAAAAAATGATACAATGGATTCATGAAGCATTACAGATTACAAAGCCAAGACCGAGTATGATTCCTAAAGTGATTGAAGAAAAATATCATTTTCCGAGTAAAGAAGAAAGTATTTTAGAAATTCATCAACCGACTTCTACTGTTATGTTAAAAAAAGCACGAACTCGGTTAAAGTATGAAGAACTATTTGAATTTCTCTATAAAATGATTTTATTAAAAGAAATGAGAAAGAAAGAAAATGGTATCACGAGAAAAATTCCTATAGAAAAAGTAAAGCAGCTAATTGCAAAACTCCCATTTTCGTTAACAGAAGATCAACGAGATGCAGTTCATGATATCATTCAGGATTTGGAAAGTTCTTCCCGCATGAATCGTTTGATTCAAGGAGATGTTGGAAGTGGAAAGACTGTTTTGGCATTTATTGCCAGTTATATGAATTTTTTAAGTGGCTACCAAACCGCATTTATGGCACCTACTGAAATTTTAGCTGTTCAACATTATCAGAAAGCAAAAGATTTATTAGAACCTTATCATATGAAAGTTGTACTATTGACTGGAAAATTAAAGGCAAGTGAGAAAAAACAAATTCAACAAGAAATTTCTGAAGGAAAGGCAGATCTGATTATCGGTACCCATGCTTTAATTAGTGAAAAAGTAAATTATCATAATTTAGGACTTGTTATTACAGATGAACAACATCGTTTTGGTGTACAGCAGAGAAGAGAATTAAAAAATAAAGGGTTAACTCCTGATATCTTATACATGAGTGCTACACCGATTCCAAGAACATATGCTCTTACAATTTATGGAGATATGGAAGTAAGCAATATAAAGACACGTCCAATGGGGCGAAAAGAAATTATAACAATGTTATTTTCAGAAAAACAAATTCGAGATGTTTTAGAAAAAATGTATGAAGAGCTAAAAAAAGGACATCAAATTTATGTCATTGCTCCATTAATTGAAGAAAATGAAGAAAGTAGTGCTAAGGCAGTCGATACGATGTATGAAAATATGAAAAAAGCATTTGGTAAGTACTATCAAGTAGATATGTTACATGGAAAACAGGATGGAAAGAAAAAAGAGGCAATCATGCAATCATTTCAAGAAAATAAAATTCAAATCTTAATCAGTACTACAGTGATTGAGGTTGGTGTCGATGTTGCGAATGCAACGATGATGGTAATTTTTAATGCCGAACGATTTGGTTTATCACAACTACACCAATTACGAGGACGAGTAGGGCGTAGTAATTTACAAAGTTATTGTCTTCTTGTTTCTGATTATGATAAAGAACGTTTACAGATTTTAACGAAGGTATCTGATGGATTTCAGATTAGTGAAGAAGATTTTAGACTGCGTGGTAGTGGAGACTTTTTTGGAGTTCGTCAAAGTGGCGATATGAATTTTAAATTAGCAGATATTTATAAGGATTTTTCTATTTTAAAACATGCCAAAGAAGATGCTGAATTATTTTTAAAACATAAAGATTATCAAAATGAGGAAGAAAAGAATAACTTTACAAAGTTTGAAAAAAGCATCATTCATTTAGATTGACTTTTCTTTTAAAATTTAGTAAACTTATTCTAGCGTGATAGTAGTCACGCGCTTGAGACTCTTACCGACGAATGTGAGTGGTCTCAACCAAAACCCCCTGAAGACGGAACGATTTAAATGTTCCGTCGTTTTTTTGTATACTCATATCAAATTTTATAAATAAATATTGATTTAAAGTTTACTTTATGTTGTATTTTTATCATAGGAGTAATTTATGAATATATATCAGTTAAATAATCAAGAAATAAAAAGAGAAATGAAAGCATTTCATAAGACTGTATATGGAAAAACGACTTTGCTTTTATCTTTTTGTGTACCAGTGATTACATTGATAATATTACTTGTTATATTATGTTCTAGTGTTTGTGCACCTTGTGTTTTATGGTTCTTATTTTTGCCAATGATGCTTTTGTTTTTGCTTTTATTAATTTCTTTTGTAATGGGATCTATTCATTATTACAATAAATTAGAAACATATATTCAATTACAAGGAAAAAAGAAATAGGAAGCTACTAATTTTTGATTAGTGGCTTTTTCTGTAAAACAATTGTTTAATAGATTGTTTTATAAAGAAAGTTGTGTTATAATTGGATAATAAGGAATGAACAAGGAGGTTGCTTATGGATAAAGAGTTAAATCAACAAGCAGTTACTGATACGGAAGCGTATGAAAAAATTATGATCAAAGGAGAAGATGGAAGTGAGAGACTTGCTGACATTCTTTTATATTTCACATTGAAAGAGAATGGAAAAGATTATATTATTTATACTTTTAATGAGAAAGATCAAAATGGAATGGTAGTAGTATATTCATCAAGAATTGAGATAAGTCCAAATAATCCAGATGATATTCGTATTACAGGAATTGAAACAGATGATGAATGGGCTAAAATTAAAGATGTAATGCGTAAAGTAATTAAAGCAAATGGGGAGTGATTAAAATGCCAGAAAACACGATAAATGGGCAAACTTTTGAAAGTGAGACAGAAGCAAGATTATATCAAGAAGTGCTTAATATGGTAAATGGGGATGCCAATGCAGTTCATGAAGAGACGTTAAGAACTGTTATTAATCGTCATGCGAACGAAGATATTTTACGTGAGGCATCTGATTTGGCACACCGTTTTGGATTTACGGATTATGAAAGAGAGCTTTCTGAACAATATGCTTTGGTACGTGATCTTGAGGCAAATGCAAATAAATTCAATGATGTGTTGAATGTGTTGTTGAACGATCGTGATAAAACGCCAAATTTAACAAATGAAGAACATATAGCTCGTTATGAAAATGCATTACTAAGAGCTGGTTTTTCTCATGATGATATTCGTCAATTATTAAATGATTATCAACTTGCAAATCCTGTAATTGAGATAGAACCAACGGAACCTGAAGAAGAAAAACCACTTGAAGTTGAAGATCAAGATACAACGAAAAAAGCGGTAGTAGTTCCAGAAGAAGCTGTAAAAAAAATGAGTATCAATGCTTCTTTAGATGCGGTGGAAATGGCAGAACAATTAAGAGATACGATTGAATTTTCGAATAAGCGTTTAGGCAAAAAATATTTCGGTAAAATAAAATGGAAGAGTCTTTCTCAAGTACAAAAAAGTAAAGATATACAAAAGAAATGGGCGGCTCAATTAGCTGTTTTAGAAAGATCTATGTCTTCAATCAATCCTAATCAAAAGGAAGCTTATGAAAGTACGATTGCATCTATTAAAGCAAATATGAGAACAAATGAGGAACTTTTAGAAACGATTGAAGTTCGTGAATTTGGAAAGCAAGCGGACGGTAGTTATAAAGGTGGACGTGTTCAATTTGATAAAGATAATAAACTAAGTATCAGACGAATTAAAACAAATATTTTGCGTTTTCCAAAGAGATTATGGAGTAAAATCATGTATAAGTTGGAAACTTTAGGATTAGAAGATGCGGAAAATATGGTAAATGGAATGACTCCAGAACAAAATGAATTAAAAGAACTAGATAACAAATTAGGAACGTTAAGTAGATGTTGTTTAAAAATCACAAATTCTGGGATTGCACTTGGACACGAAACTTTGGAAGCAATGCAAGGTTATTACGAAAAGGCAAAGGAAATTGTGGCTTCTATTGAAAGTTATAGTCCAGGGGTAAGAGAGCTTTTAAAATCACGTATTGATGAGACTATGACGGTATATCATGACATGGAAGAAAAATACCAAAATTTTGTAAGTACAAAAATTGATGAAGTAGAAAAAGTAGTGAATGAACTTCATGATAGTATTGCCGATGATGTAGAACACGATATTGAGAATGAAAATAAGAAATTAGCATTCGTACAAGGAGTTTATTCAGTTTGTGCAAAATATATGGATGATACTGCAAAACAAAATATGGAGACAAAAATACAACAGGCAGAAAATGAGTTACACAATAAGGCTATTTACTTAAAATATAAAGAGCGTTTTGAAAGATCAGAATCTCTTATAAAACTAGATCCTACAAAAGGTGCTGAAAAGTTAGATAGTATTTTACAAGAGTTAAAAGCAGAGCAATTTCAAGAAGCAGTAAAATACAATAAAAATGATTTAATTCAAGCATTTGAAAATGAGAGAATTCGTCTTCTAGGACAAGAAACAAAGAAAGAAGAAAGACAGCCAGAACCAGTTGAAGTAATTGAAGAAATACCAGTTGTATCTCCGGTAGAGGAACCTAGTAAAGAGAAAGAACCTGTGGTGCAATCTCAACCAGAGGTAAGTCCTTCACCAGAAACGATAGTAAATCAACAAATGAAGGAAATTTTTAAACGTCAAAAACAAACGATTGATGAAAAGGATAAATTGATTCAAGAATTACAAAATCAAATTGCGGCACAAACAAAAGAAAATCAAGCATTAAAAGAAATCAATAGAAATTATCAAAAAAATTTAGCAGAAATGCAGGCTAAAGAAACATTACAAACTGAGAAACTTGCTGCTGAAAATAAAATGTATGATGCAATAGCAGGAATAAAAAGAGAAGCAAGAGTATTAGGAGAGCAAAAGACTCAGTTAGAATGGGAAATTAAATCTTTAAAAGATGGAGTTCAGTATTTAGATGCAATTAGAAATATGCCAATGGTACAGGCAGAACTAAGTAGAATTGCTTCTGAACAGGAGAGAATAGAACGCCTTCATCAACTTGCAGAAGGGTATGCTAATAGAAAGAATGCAATGGAAATTGCACAGAAACAACAAGAATTATCTAAAGTTGCTGAACAATTACAGGCTTTAGATAGTCAAATAACAACATTAAAACAAAATTATAAGAATGTAGTAACGCAACACGATGAGATGAAACGAAAAGCAGAAGAAACTACAAAACAAAATTTATCTATTTTTGAAAATAAAGCAAGTGGATTAACACAACAAAGAGAAGAACTTCAAAAACAAGCGTTAGAAGCTGCTCGTGTGAATGAAGATGATTTATTTGCACAAATGGAAGCAATGGAACAAGGAAAAACACGTTAATGATTTCTGTTTTGTATAAAAATAAATAAATTACACAATTTAAAAATAATGAGGTGATCATATGAAACATGCTCCTTCATTATTTTTTTTGTTATGTCTTAGTATGTTATTATATGTAAGTATGATATGGAAACCATTAGAGATAGAAGCAGTTGTAAATAGTGCTAAGTTAGAACATTATGAACGCAGTTATCAAATTGATTTATCACGAGGAAATTGGACAATTGGAGATTTAGATCTTTATTTTCCAAGTAATCGTTTTCAAATTCTAGATATTTCCGATGGAACTTATCAGTATCGTGTTTTAGATAGAAGTACTTTAAAGCAGCAAATCATTCGCATTTATCAAGAAAATGGATTAGAAAAAGAAGCATGGTATGGAAATTTACATGATATTAAAATAAAATACATTACAGTAGTAACAGAAGAAGAAAATATCAAGAAGTTGATGAAACAATATGCATGGATAGAGTATATTTAAATGGAAAGCAAGAATCTTCTTGCTTTTTGTTGTATCAAAAAACTTTTGTAGTATAATGTTAGTAGGGTGATATGTTATGTTTTATGTATGGTTAGGCGTTGTGATTGTACTTGCTGTGATTGAGGCTTTGACAGTGAATTTAACAACGATTTGGTTTGTAATGAGTGGAATTGTTTCTCTAGTGATTTCTTTTATTACTGATAGTATTTTGATCCAGTTTGCAGTGTTTGTTATTCTTGGTTTTATTTTACTTATTTTTACAAAACCACTTTTTGTAAAAAAGTTTGGTCCGAAAAAAGAAAAAACAAATTTGGATCGTATTATTGGTATGAAAGGATATGTGACGGAAGAGATTGATGAAGATCATTTGGGAGCTGTTAAGGTGGATGGAAAAGTTTGGACTGCTATGAGTCATACGTCTATTCCGAAAGGTAGTTCTGTTATCATCCAGAAAATAGAAGGAGTAAAACTCGTTGTAGAAAAACGATAAGAAATGTGAGGGAAAAATATGGATGTTTTGATTGTTATTTTAATTTTGTTAGTGGTAATTATTTTTTCTTGTATTAAGGTAGTACCACAAGCAAGTACTTATGTAATTGAAAGAATTGGTTCTTATTATGTGACTTGGGGAAATGGATTGCATTTTAAGTTACCATTTATTGATCGAATTGCAAATCGTGTGTCATTAAAAGAAATTGTAAAAGATTTCGCACCACAACCAGTGATTACAAAAGATAATGTGACAATGCAAATTGACACAGTTGTTTATTTTCAGATTACAGATGCCAAGTTATATACTTATGGAGTAGAAAATCCAATATCAGCGATTGAAACGTTGACTGCAACTACATTGCGTAATTTAATTGGGGATTTAGAATTAGATCAGACGTTGACAAGTCGTGATTTGATTAATTCTAAAATGCGTTCTATCTTAGATGAAGCAACAGATCCTTGGGGAATTAAAGTAAATCGTGTCGAAGTTAAAAACATTATTCCACCACGTGATATTCAAGAAGCAATGGAAAAACAAATGCGTGCAGAACGTGAGAGACGTGAGAAAATTTTACAAGCAGAAGGTGAGAAAAAGTCTAGTATTTTAATTGCTGAAGGAGAGAAGGAAAGTGCTATTTTAAGAGCTGAAGCAAAGAAAGAAAGTGAGATTCGAATTGCTGAAGGAGAAGCCGAAGCATTGTTAAAGTTAAAAGAAGCAGAGGCCAAAGGAATTGAACTTTTGAAGAATGCAAAAGCTGACTCTTCTGTTTTAACTTTGAAAAGCTTAGAAGCTTTAGAGAAGATGGCAGATGGTCAATCAACAAAGATTATTGTTCCATCTGACTTACAAAATGTTGCAACCCTTGGTACTACGATTCAGGAGATGTTAGATACAAATGGAAAAAAGAAGTAAGAGAAGAAATATTATAAAATTAATCGGATGGCCAATTCTATTTGGAATTGGCCAAGTTCTGATGATAGGATTCTTATTTCTAATCATGCAATGGTTGAAACCGATTTCTTATACTGATTTTGAATTACAAGATCGTTTAAGAACGATTTTATTTCCAGCTACACTTTGTAATTTTGTGTTATTTTTTCCCATTTTTTTACGTAAATATCATAAACAGGAGATTCATGGTTTTTATTTGAGGAAAAACAAAATACTTTATTATATACTGTTTGGAATTGTAACATCGTTTATTATAAATATATTCTTTTTAAAGTTAGAGAGAATTGTTCCTATAAAAGCGACATTGAATCAGATGGAAGTGACTTATGATTGGTATTATGTTGGAAGAGTAATAAGTACTGCTTTCATTGGACCAGTACTAGAAGAATTGTTATTTCGTGGTTTTTTATATCAAGAAGCAAAAAAATGGATGAAACCAATGAGTGCGATACTTTTTATCACTGTTATTTTTGCTTTATGTCATTCTACTATTTATAGTATCTGTACTGCCATTGTAACAAGTTTTTTAGTATTAGATGCATTGGAAAAAGAAAAATCACTAACTGCTCCAATTCTATTTCATGTTTTTTTGAATCTTACATCTATTCTTCTTGTTCCATTGATTGTAAGGTATCAGACGATTTATTTAGATGTGTTATTTATTATATTACTGATTTGTTTTGCAGTATTATATCATTCTGCAAAATGGAATGTCGAAAAGAAGTGAAATTTCTGTTTGAAATCACTTTTTTTGTGGAATAATTGCCTCTAGTTCTTTTCGTCTTTTGTAAATCATGGTATAATTAAATTGGTGAATAATAGTATGAACAAGATAAAAGGAGTCCGTATCAATAGTATTACGTATGGAAATCCTCAAGGCCAAGATGTAGTATTGTTACATGGATGGGGACAGAATATTGATATGATGAAACCAGTAGGGGATGCACTACAAAAAGATTATTTAATCACTATCATCGATTTACCTGGTCATGGTTTATCTGAAGAACCAGAGACAGCGTGGCAATTAGATGATTTTGTAGAAATGTTAAAACAGTTATTAGATGAATTGAAAATCAAGAAACCAATTTTAATTGGACATTCATTTGGAGGAAAGATTAGCTTGTTATATGCCAGTCGTTATCCAGTTGAAAAATTAGTATTATTTGGAAGTCCATTTAAAAAGGCAATCAAAAAAGAAACGGCTAAAATGAAATTATTGAAATCATTGAAAAAGGTACCGATTTTAAACCAATTTGAAGAATATGCGAAAAAGCATATTGGTAGTACTGATTATCGAAATGCCAGTTCTGTTATGAGAAAAATAATGGTGAATCATGTAAATTTAGATATTACGGAAAATGTCAAGAAAATTACATGTCCGACGATTATTATTTGGGGAACAAGAGATGAAGCAGTTCCATTATCAGATGCCTATGAATTAGCGTCTTTATTAGATGATGCAGCTGTGATTGAGTATGAGGGGGGTACCCATTATGCTTATTTAGAAGATTTAGGTAGAACAGTACGTATTATTAAGAATTTTATAGGAAGTGAGTAATCATATGAGCACATTATTTTTATTATCGTTTATTCCATTTTTTATGTATATGTATTTTGTATCATTAAAGAGTATTCATATGTTACAATTGAATTTTTATGATGAAAATCATCGTTATTTAAAATGGCTAATTAAGAATCCGACTAAGGTATTTTTAACAGTAGATATGTTCTTTGTTATTTTTGCTGTTTTTGTAGGAATGCCAGCATCGATTTGTATGTCTTTATTTGCTCTTTTTTATCTAGTTGTTTTATATCAAAATTATCGTGCTACTAAAAAAGAACAGGTAAAGATTAAACTGGCGATTACTTCTCGTGTGAAACGTTTATTAGTGACACTTACGATTATTTATTTTATACCATTTATTGGATTTTATTTAGGTTATATGGAAGAGTATATTGGAATTTATTATTTCATTATGGGAGCTCTTGTCTATATTAATTATTTTGTTGTTATGGTTGCGAATATTATCAATATTCCAGTGGAACATCAAGTATTTTTATACTATAAAAGAAAAGCGAAAAAGAAGTTAAAAGAGATGCCAAATTTAAAGAAAATTGGTATTACTGGAAGTTATGGAAAGACAAGTTGTAAAAATATTTTAAATGATATTTTAAATGTAGAATTTATTTCTAGTACAACACCAAAGAATTACAATACAACATATGGAATGATTTTGACTGTAAATAATTATTTGGATAAATTTAATGATATTTTCATTGCCGAAATGGGAGCATTTCAACGTGGTGATATTAAAAAAATATGTGATTTTGTAAAACCACAATATGGTATTTTAACCAAAATTGGAACAGCACATTTAGAATCATTTGGTAGTCAAGAAAATATTCAAAAAGGAAAATTTGAGTTAATCGAATCACTTCCTGAAGATGGAATTGCTGTTTTAAATCGAGATGACGAATTACAAGTTTCATATCATTTAAAAAATAAGTGTCGTGTGATTTGGATCGGAATTGATGCAAAAGATGCTGATGTACGTGCTACAAATTTAAAATTTGATTATCGTGGAACAAGTTTTGATTGCATATTTAAGGGTGATAAAAATATTTATCATTTTGAAACTTGTTTACTTGGTAAAAATAATGTGTATAATATTTTAGGTGCTTTAGCACTTGGAAATGCTTTTGGAATTTCAAAGGAAAAATTGATTGTTGGAGTGAAAAAAGTAAAACCAATTCCACATCGTCTAGAGTTAAAGAAAATGGGAAATATCCATGTAATTCACGACGATTATAATTCAAATCCTGTTGGTGCCAAAGCGGCTCTTGATGTGTTAAAGTTAATGCCTGGAAAACGTGTGATTGTTACTCCAGGAATGATAGAATTAGGTAATCGTGAATATGAACTGAATTTAGAACTTGGACGTCAAATCGCACAAGTTTGTGATGAAGTAATTTTAGTAGGAGAACAAAAGACAAAGCCAATTCAAGAAGGACTACAATTAGAAGATTATCCTGAGAAGAAAGTTCATATTATTAATAATGTTGTGATCGCATATCAGTTATTACAAAAAATGCAAGAAAAAGGAAAAGATCTATATGCATTATTTGAAAATGATTTACCAGATCAATATAATGAGAAATAGAAAGAAGTGTTAAAATGAGAATAAAAGTTGGAGTTATTTTTGGGGGAGCTACGGTAGAACATGAAGTTAGTATTATTTCTGCAATTCAAGCAATTGAAAATATCAATCAGGAAAAATACGAAGTAATACCAATTTATATCGATAAAGATAGACAATGGTATACAGGAAAATTGTTAACGGATATTTCTTTATATCAAGATTTTAATGATTTAAAACGATATGCAAAACCTGTTGTTTTATACAATAAAAAGGGAAAATTTTATCTACAATCATTAGGTTTCTTTAAAAGAAATGTAGCAGAAATTGATATTGCATTTCCAATTGTACATGGAAATAATGCCGAAGATGGAACATTAGCTGGATATTTAGATACCATTGGAATTCCATATGTAGGAAGTCATGTATTAGGAGCAGCAATGGGACAAGATAAAGTTGTTATGAAACAAGTGTTAGATGCTGCGGATTTACCAATTGTAAAATATACTTGGTTTTATGATACAGAGTATCAGGAAAATGCGGAACGTATTACCAAAAATATTAAGAAATTAGGATTTCCAGTCATTGTAAAACCAGCTACGTTAGGAAGTAGTGTTGGAATTGTTTACGTGAAAGAAGAAGAGAAACTAGGTGCTGCAATTCGTGAAGCAATGGAGTATGATACGAAAATTGTAGTAGAAAAAGCAGTAGAAAATTTAGTAGAAGTCAATGAAAGTGTACTTGGTGATTATGAATATCAATCATTAAGTGCAATTGAAGAAGTTATGAGTACTGATGAATTCCTAACATATAAAGATAAGTATTTAGGAAATGGAAAAGGAACGAAAAAAACAGCTGGAAGTAAGGGAATGGCAAGTGCAGATCGTATTATTCCAGCTCGTATTAGTGAAAAACTACAAGAAGAAGTAAAAAGAATTTCTATTGAAACATTCCGTGCTTTAAATTTAAGTGGTTTATGCCGTATTGACTTCTTGATTGATAAGAAAAATGAAAAAGTGTATGTCAATGAACCAAATACAATTCCAGGAAGTTTATCTTTCTATTTATGGGAACCAACTGGAAAATCATATACAGAATTATTAGATGATATGATTACACTTGCGATTAAAGATTATCGTAAGAAAATGAAAAAAGTGACTTCTTTTGATACAAATATTTTAACAAATTTCGAAGGTGTGAAAGGTATCAAAGGAGTTAAGGGAATGAAGTCAAAATTAAAATAAGTATTTCTGAAATGAAATACTTTTTTTGTTTTATCTATTTTTTTTGGTGTAATTTATGTAGTAAAATGCATAAAATATTGTTATAATAAAATTGGTTAGGTGATATCTATGGAAGTTGTACAAATCATCATTCAATTTCTTGTTTTTTTTGTTCTAGTAGATCTTGTGAGTAAAAGATATACAACATTATTTTTATTATTCTTTATTGATGCATATTTTTTCAATTTGTGGAGTCGTTTACTTCGTCAACCATATACGCAAGCCGATATTTCTTATGTGTCACAATCTCTAGCACAACCTTTTATAAAAATATATGAAACTTTTATCGGTCACGAAATAACATTAACGGATCAACAAGTGATGATTGTTTTTTGTGTAGTTTGGGGCATAATTCTTATATTTTCAATTTTAGGACATGAAATTGATCATCATTATTTAAAACGTTATCATGTGAAAGAAACAATAAAAAAGATGAGAGAGGAGAGTAAACAAGCAGAAATTCGTTTTGATTTTGTAAATGCACTGACGAAAAATTATCAATTTATTTATTTAGATAATATTTATTATCTTCATATTTTCTCTTATCAATACCATAATTCAAAAAATAAATGTATTCATCAAAGAATCAAGATTGATACGATTCAAGATATTACATTTAAAAAAGTAAAAGGAGGATATCAATTATTGATTTTGAATGATCAACAACTTGTTTTAGATGGAGGTATTTATAATGAGAGTCACTATCATTCTTTATATGATCTAAAAGGATTGATATGGAAAGAAAAAGAAAGATTGCAAAATCGTTCTACGATTGTTTTTGGAAAACAATCACAAGAGGATATGACAAAATTGTAAGTTTTATTTTATAGGATTTGTGTTATACTACCAATAGAAAGTTGGGAGAACATGAAGAAAGAGTGGATACAAAAAGGAAAGATTATGCTGTATTGTATGACTCTTTCTTTTTTCTTTTTAATGATTTGTTCAAAATCATCTTTTCTTTATCCAATGAATGATTGGGTAGATGCAAATTGTTTTTTTACTATGGGAAAAAGTATGTTTCGTGGAAAGGTACTATATGTTGACTTATTTGATCAAAAAGGTCCATTGTTATTCTTATACTATGGAATTGCAAGTCTAATATCTTATCGTTCCTTTTTAGGTGTCTTTTTGATTGAAGTGATTTCATTTTCCATTTTTTTATACTATGCATATCGTTTATTAAGAATTTATTTAAAAAAAGAGACATGTTTATTATCATTACCGGTAATTAGTTTTTTGATTTTAACATTACCAGCGTTTACTCATGGGGGAAGTGTGGAGGAATTCTGCTTACCAATGTTAATGTATAGTATTTATTCTATGGTGTTGTTTTTGAAACAAGGAAATAAAATTCCAAAAAGAAGTATGATTTTTGTCAATGGAATTATGGCTGGACTTGTTGCTACTATGAAATTTACTTTACTTGGTTTTTGGTTTGCTTGGATGGCATCTATTTTCTTTTATCTATGTTTTCAAAAGAAATGGAAAGAAAGTATTTTAGATTGTATTATTTTCTTGTGCGGAATGTGTTTACCGATTTTACCTTGGATTTTATATTTTGGAATTCATCATGGTATTAAAACTTGGATAGAATCTTATCTTTTATTTAATATGAAGTATTATCCATCCACTTCGCATTGGATAATAAAATTATTGGATGTAATTACAAAACCAATCTATTTTATGGCACAGAATTTAGGGTTTGGAATTCCATTTATGATAGGTATATGTGTGTTATTATTTGATCAATTGTTATTTACAAAGAAATCTCATAAATGGATGATTGCTTCGTTATATATTTTTCTCTGTTGTGGTGTCTTTTGTGGGGGTGTCTCTTTTCGTTATTACTATTTGATTCTTGCACCTTTTCTTATTTTTGGAGTCATTGCAATTGCTAAGTGGATAGAAATGATATATCACATAGAGTGGAATACATCGCGTTTTGCTCGTTATATGATTTATATCACTTTGTTTGTAACACTTTGTTATTATGGATCTAAAAATACGATGAACTTTCGTATTTATCAAGAAAAAAAGAACATGGTTCAGTATCAGTTTGCAGAGATTATCAATCAGAAAACGAATCCCACTTTATTAAATTATGGATTTCTTGATGGAGGATTTTATACAACGACTGGAATTGTTCCAAATATTCGTTATTTTCAGAAACAAAATATTTCCGATACCGTTTTTCCAGATAACATAAAAGAACAAGAACAGGCAATTAAAAATAAAAAGATTGATTTTGTTGTAACCAGAACGCCATTAGATAAAGGTATGTCGTACCATTATATTCCCGAATTAAGACAAAATTATAAAAAAGTTTCTGAAAAAAAACAGAAGTATGAAGAACATCGATATCTTTATACATTATGGCAAAAAAAATAATATCTAAGATATTATTTTTTTAATAGAATCCCAATTGGGCAATGATCACTACCGTAAACATCAGTATAAATCATCGCATCTTGTAAGTGAGATATATAACTCTTTGACATAATGAAATAATCGATTCTCCAACCGGCATTATTTGCTCTAGCATTTCTCATATAGCTCCACCAAGAATACATTCCTTCTTTTGTAGGATATAAATAACGATAGGTATCGATAAAACCAGCATTTAAAAGTTGTGTAAATTTTTCTCTTTCTTCATAAGTAAAACCAGCATTTCCGATATTTGCTTTTGCATTTTTAATATCGATTTCTTCATGAGCAACGTTAAAATCACCACAACAGATAACTGGTTTTGATGTCTCTAAACTTTTTAAATACATTCTAAAATCATCTTCCCATTCCATTCGATAGTCTAATCTTTCTAATCCTGCTTTTGCATTTGGTGTATATACTGTAACAAGATAAAAATCAGGATATTCTAAAGTAATGACACGTCCTTCATGATCGTGTTTTTCAATATCTATTCCATAGAAAACATCAAGTGGTTTTTCTTTTGTTAGTATCATAGTACCAGAATATCCCTTTCTTTCAGCAGGGTTTAAATACATATGATAGTCTTCAATATGAAAGGGGAGTTGTTCTTCTAGTACTTTTGTTTCTTGTAAACAGACAATATCTGCATTTTCTTTTTCAAAGAAATCCATAAATCCTTTTTTATAACAGGCTCTTAACCCGGCAACATTCCAAGATATTAGTTTCATACATTCACCTCATTGGCATTATATCATGTTTTATATACGAAAAAAAGATTGTAGCACTACAATCTTTAGAAATCACAGTGGTGGGCTGTTAGGGATTCGAACCCTAGACCCACTGATTAAGAGTCAGTTGCTCTACCAACTGAGCTAACAGCCCATAAAAAGATTACTTATTAAGTATAACACAAAATATTAAAAAAAGAAACACGAAATTTATTTTTTATAAAATTCTCTTGTTTTTATGTCATAAATTATAGTTATTTAGAATATGTTTTATTATATTTTTTTCTTTCTTAAAATTGACTTTTGCCAGCATTTATAATATTTTTTAAATAAAAGCAACAGAAAGAAGTGCGATGTATATGACATTTACAACGGATAAAAAAAGAATAATTTTAGCCACATTATTCCTGTTGGTATCATTATTTTCTTTAAGTTATAGTTATAAATTTTTTGTGATAGAAAATGCTGCAAATATCATGTATTTTATATTATCTATTTTGGGATGTTTTGTGATAACATTTCTAATTGGTATAAAAATTACGATGAAAGATAAAAAAATTCGTTGTTTTTATACAAGGATTTTACTTATATTTACGGTTATTACTTGGTTATTACTTCTTATATCATGTTAGAACTACTTAATTATCAAGTACTTACGAATGTTAGTTTAAAAAGATGTATCATCAATTTACTGATTATCATTGTTCCAGGTTTTATTACTTTTTTATATTCGGATAAGATAAAGTCAGCACTGTTTACAAGTCTTTCATGTACTTATGGTTTAGGACTTATAAATTATTTATTCATATCTTTGTATGGAAAACCGTTTGTCCTGTTTCGTGTTTTTTCGATTATGCCAACTATACCGATAGAAAAATTTTATATTTTTTATCAATTATTACTTCCTACAATTATTTTTGGAATTACATTATTATGTATAAAAAATAGTAGTTATGAAGTAAAACCGATCAATTTAAAAATCTTTACACAAAATATAGAGTGGAAACTGACGAAAAAAAGTATCATTTGTGGTCTTGGATTTTTTGTGCTAGGAATTACATTTTTATTATTTAAGACAGAATGTTATGTTAGTACGGCTGCAGAAAATGCTGGATATTTTTATTTTACTTATTACTTTTTATCATTATTATTAGTAATTCTAATTTCTTTGATGATTGTTTTTCAAGTGAAACCAAAGAAGAGGTTCAAAAAATACTATCCAATCATTATGACAATTGTTAGCATTGTAATGACATTTGTAATCTTAGAACTTTTGAACAGAAATACTTTTGAAGCAATGATTTCTATTTCATGGTTAAAATTGTTATTGAATGGTCTTATTTTACTAGCACTTTATTTTCTTGTATTTGCAATTACGAATCGTCTTCGTTTGACATTAATTATAAATGCATTATTTGTATATATTTTAGGGTTGATTCAATATACTGTAGTATCTTTTAGACAAACACCGTTTACTCCAGTAGATCTTTTATCAGCGCAAACAGGATTACGAGTTGCTGGTGGATATCAATTTACTGTAGATATGTATCTTATTACGGCAACGTTACTTTTCATTTTGTTATTATTATTGATTTGGAAAATAAAGAAATCTCCTCAAAAATCACTGAAAAATAAGATCATTCGTAGTGTTTTATTGGTTTATGTCATTGGTTTTGTAACGTTTATATATCAAGTAGATATCAAAGATAAATTTCAATTACAAAATGATTTATGGGATCAAGTGACAGAATATAAAATAAATGGTTTTCTCGCAAGTTTTACACAACGCTTAACAACTTTAGTATATAAAAAACCAGAGGGATATTCTCATGACAAATTAAATCAGATTTTAAAAGAAGTGACAGCGAATGACAAAGAACAACAAAGTGATGATACCCCAAATGTCATTGTTATTATGAATGAGGCTTTTAGTGATATTTCAGTAAATGGAGATTTTGCTACTTCAGAAGACTATATGGCTTTTTATCACAGTTTGACAGAAGATACTATTAAGGGAAATGCTTATGTTTCTGTTTATGGGGGAACAACAGCTAATTCTGAATGGGAATTTTTGACTAATAATTCTATGTTTTTCTTAAATCCATCACATGTTCCGTTTCAACAGTATATTCATTCTGACACATATTCTTTAGTTTCTGTATTAAATGATGTAGGGTATACATCAAAAGCATTACATCCGTATTATGCAAGTGGATATCGTAGAGATTATGTTTATCCATTTCTTGGATTTTCTTCATTTGATACGATAGATACACTTCCCGAAATAGAAACACTAGATGGTAGATGGTATGCGAGTGATCAGTATACTTACAAACAGATTATAAAACAATTTGAAGAGAAAAAAGAAGGGGAGAAGTTATTTAGTTATACTGTGACTATGCAGAATCATGGTGGTTATTCTGACCCTGATTTTGTATCAGATGTAACTTTAACTGATTTTGATGATCCTTCTGCCAATGAATATATTTCACTAATTAAAAAATCAGATGAAGCTTTAGAATACTTAATTGATTATTTCCGCGATTATGAAGAAGATACAATTATATTGGTATTTGGAGATCATCAACCATCTGATGCGGAAATGACAGAAGCATTTAATTATCGAGACACAGTGGATACTGAAACATATAATGTCACAAAATATATAACTCCGTTTTTGATTTGGGCAAATTATGATATTGAAGAAGATGAAATTGAAGCAACGAGTTTAAATTATCTTTCTATTTTACTATTGGATACTGCTGACATAGAAACTACTCCATATATGGATTATTTAAGAATATTACAAGAAGAAATACCTGTGATAAATGCTTATGGTTATATGGATTCACAATATGTCTTCCATAGTAAAACAGATTTAGGAGAGTATCAGAACCTATTACAAGAATACGAATATTTACAATACAATAACATGTTTGACAATGATAAAATCGATGAATTGTTTCAAGTAAACGATGAATAAAAACGACTGACCAACAGTAGTTTTTTTGAATAATCTATCAAAATCTGTAAGTGTCAACTTGAGTTCAAATAACTAGAAATTATGTTAGAAGAAATTAGAATGTGTTAAAATGAGTATATGAGGTGATAAGATGCGTGCAGTTGTATTAGTAGATAAGAGAAAATTAGAAGTAAAAGAAATAGAAAGTCCAGTTTCTAAAAGTGGAGAAGTAATGATAGAAATATTAAAGTGTGGAATTTGCGGTTCTGATT
Organism: uncultured Bacilli bacterium; assembly: GCA_944355255.1. Lineage (GTDB taxonomy): Bacteria > Bacillota_I > Bacilli_A > RF39 > UBA660 > UMGS2016. The sequence goes on along the minus strand of CALVQD010000042.1, from coordinate 7,610 downwards.
TACACAATTTTGAAGCTGGTGAACCAAAGGGACTTGTAATGGGACATGAATTTTGTGGAAGTGTTCTAGATCCAGGAAGTCGTACTGATTTAAAAGTCGGAGATATTGTTACAGCACTCCCAATTTCTCCATGTGGTCATTGTGGAGCTTGTGAAAGTGGTAATCCTCAATATTGTAAACAGACTTGGAATGATGCGGTAGGGCTTTCTTTAACAAGACCAGGAGCATTGACGAAAAAAATATGTGTTCGTCCTGATATGGTTTTTAAAGTACCAAACACAGTGACACCAGATGAAATGGCAATGGTGGAACCAACTGCAGTTGCACTTCATGCGGTTCATTTGGCAAATATTAAACTTGGTGACAAAGTACTTGTCATTGGTGGTGGAATTATTGGTTTATTAAGTGCGATGTTAGCCAAAAAAGAAGGTGCTAGTTATGTCGCAGTGAGTGAAACCAATCCGCATCGTGGAGAAAAAGCAATGAAATTAGGGGTTGCAGATAAATACTATGATGCGACAAATCAAGCGATGATAGAAGAAGTAATGAAGGATACAACAGATGGATTTGATATTGTTATTGAATGTTGTGGAAATGCGCCAGCAGTTACAAGTTCTTTTGTAACAGTGAGACCAGGGGGGACAGTTGTTTTAGTAGGAGTGGCAACTTCTGCGATCTCTGTACCAACCGTACTTGCTGTTATGAATGAATTAACAGTACAGGGGGCAATTGCTTATACAAAAGAAGAATTTGCGACATGTATAGAGATGATTGCGACAAAACAAATTGATGTTATGCCATTTGTAGATGATATTGTTTCATTTGATCAAGTACAAGAAGCATATGAGAGATTAACGAGCGGAACCGATCGTGCAGTAAAAATATTAGTAGATCCAACTCTTTAAATTCTAATCAGTGATTAGAATTTTTTTATTTAAAATCATATAAATACAGTTGCAGAAAAATAGAATAATCGCTATAATAAGATAAATATGAAATAAATTTCATATTTATAGAAAGGATACATATATGTTAGAACTAAAAGATATATGTTTCGAAAGGGAACATAAAAAAATCTTAGATCATATAAATCTTATTTTAGACCAGAAAAAGTTTTATGTTATAACTGGTCCCAATGGAAGTGGAAAATCTACATTAGCAAAAATAATTATGGGAATTGAGAAACCAGACTCTGGACAGATTATTTTCAATGGAAAAGATATTACGAATTTATCGGTAGACGAACGCGCTCGTCTAGGAATTGGTTTTGCATTTCAACAACCTGTTCATTTTAAAGGAATTACAGTTTACGATTTATTGAAATTATCTGTTGGATTCGATATTAGTACAGAAGATGCATTTCAAATATTAAACAAGGTGGGAATTACTTCTCGCGATTATTTAAAACGTGAAGTGAATCGTTCTTTATCAGGTGGAGAGTTAAAAAGAATTGAAATCGCAACTGTATTAGCACGTAATCCTCTTGTTACCATATTTGATGAACCAGAAGCAGGGATTGATTTATGGAGTTTTCAAAGTTTAACAGAAGTATTTCGTGAAATAGAATCGACATCGAATGGAATTACACTTGTGATATCACATCAAGAACGTATCTTAAATATTGCGGATGAAATCATTTTATTAGAAAAGGGAAAAATTACTAAAATTGGTGATCGTTCAGAGATGATTGATACGATATTTCATCATGAAATCGATATGGAGGAAGATAACAATGAATGAAGTAGATAAAAAATTATTACATGAAATCGTGGATGATGATATCGAACAAACAGAAGTATATAATATTCGAAAAAATGGGACATGTATTGGTCGAAAAAGTAATCCTTATATCGATATTGTCAGTAAAGAAGATGGAACAGGAATTGATGTTTATGTAAAAGAAAATACATTATTTGGAATAGTGCATATTCCGGTTATCATCACAGAGAGTGGACTTACTGATGTTGTATATAATGATTTTCACATTGGAAAAAATTCTAATGTAGTTATCATCTCTGGTTGTGGAGTTCATAATGATCACCATAAAAACTCTACACATGATGGAATTCATCGTTTTTACTTAGAAGAAAATTCAAAAGTAAAATATGTAGAAAAACACTATGGAGAAGGAAAGGGAACAGGAAAGAAAATTTTAAATCCTGTAACTGAAATTTATATGAAACAAGGATCTCATATGACAATAGATACAGTACAAATAAAAGGAGTCGATTCAGCCAAAAGAAAGACTTATGCGAAATTAGAAGATAATAGTACTTTAGTTATCACGGAAAAAATTATGACAAATGGAACACAAAAAGCAATTACTGATTTTAAAGTGAAATTAAAAGGAGAGAATGCGAGTACGCATGTAACTTCTAGATCTGTTGCAATAGAAGATTCTTATCAAGAGTTTACATCTAATATTATAGGAAAAACAAAATGTTATGCACATGTAGAATGTGATGCAATTTTGAAAGACCGTGGCAGGGTAAAAGCAATTCCAGAAATTTATGCGAAACATGTAGATGCGAATTTAATACATGAAGCTGCAATTGGTAAAATCGCCGGAGAACAATTAATGAAATTAATGTCTCTTGGATTAAATGAAAAAGAAGCAGAAAAAGCAATTATTGAAGGATTCTTAAAATAATTATGGGAAAGATAAGACAACCAATTCACGAAAAATCAATTGCTACGAAAAAAAAAATTATTGAAAAAGGATTTGAACTTATCTGTGAAAAAGGTTATCATCATGTCAATACAATGGATATTGCGACATATTCTCATGTTTCTACAGGAATTATTTATCAGTATTTTCATGGTAAACACGATATTTTAATTGAAGGAGTAAAACGTTATTCTGATGAAGTCTTGTTTCCTATGATCAATGTATTAGAACATGAAACGGATTTAAAAAATCATTTTGAAGAAACCCTCACTGAAATGATTCGAAAAACAAAGGAAGCACATACGATATCTGAAAAAGCATATCGTGAATTACAGGCATTACAAAATAGTGATAAAGAAGTATTTTACATTTTTAAACAAAAAGAAATGGAAGCAACAGAAAAGGTCTGTAAAATTTTAGAAAAGCAAGAACTTCAGATTCAGAATCAAAAAGAACGTGTTCATTTCTTAATACATATGGTTGATGTATTATGCCAGGAACTTAGTTATCATCAACATTCTGATTTCGATTATGAGAAAATGATAAAAGAAACAGTACGCATGATTATGTGCCTATTTCATGATTGTACAACCTGTAAAAAATTACGAACAGAATCGTAATTTTTTTTGTATAGACATACAAAATATGGTAACAATAGAAATAGGAGGTCACTATGGAAAAAAGAAGAGAATCAAAATCATTTGGTTTTATTTTATGTTTATTAATTGGTATTTTAATTGGGAGTTTAGGTACTTATTATGTATTATCGACAAATTATACAAATGAGACAAATCGTCTAAAAAGAGAAATCAATAAAAAAGAAGATGAATTGGACAAATTGCAAAAACAAAAAGAAGAAACCAAAGAAGAATCTATTGATATTACATCTGATGATACGAAGAAAGAATATAATCAGGTATTAAATCAAAAATTAAAACCAGTATTAATGTATTTAAATGATACAAGAACGACTTATGATGATTCTGACTTTACAGATTTAGAAATGACAAATGCTACTTGTTATTATTTAAAAGAGCAAGACGATGATAGTATCTTTGAACAAGAAAATAATTCTGATGAACAGAAAACAATTTTATTTTCTAAAATTAATCCTTTTGTAAAGACATTATTCGGTGTGGAGTTGGTACAAGAACAACTTGATGAAACCATTTTAAAAGATGATAAAATTACTTGTCAGTATGATAAAGATATGAAAGAAGTATTGTATAAAGTTACAAAAATAGTTGATCATCAAGAAAATGATGAAATTGAAATTACTTATGATGATATTAGTAGTGTATTAGAAGATGAGGAGAAAAAAGACCAATTAGAAGATTATAAAAAAGATGATTATTTTGACTATGAAGAAAGTGATATCAAAGCAAAATATCAATTGGTATTGAAAAAGACATCAGATGATACATATCAAATTATTTCTAATAAAAAGATTTGATGATTTTCAAATCTTTTTTGTAAAGTAATCTGTCTTTTCATAACTTACTGGAACAGATAAATCACAGTTGTGTTATACTAAAGACGAGGATGTGATATCTATGAGGTATAAAAATAGGCATATTTTATATGGAATTATCATTTTGTTTTTGCTTGTTTTCATCCTCTGGATTAGTTATTTTGTATATATTGAATTGATTCGTCCTAATCGGAACGATCGACATCATATCACACAATCGTCAGCTAAAGAAGAAATCGAACAAAACAAATTGTTCGTAGAAAAATCATTTGTATTTTCTGCACCATATATGAAAGATCAACAACTTAACTTTCCAATGATTAATTTAAATAGTAAAGATGCAGAAACAGCAAACCAACAAATTAGAACACAATATGAAAATTTATATCAAGAAAAAACACAGTTAACGGAAATAGGACAAAATGTGATAAGTAAGTACCAATATCACGTTCATCAAGATATTTTATCGATTTTGATTTATATTCAACATCGTGAAAATGGAAAAGTAACTTATTCTTACATGACTTATCATTTTTATTTAAGTAGTGGCAATTTTGTTCGTTATCAAGATGTTTATCAGGCAGCAGGGATTTATGATTTTAATATCGAATATAGAGTAGAAGAGGCACTTCATCAATGGATAGATACCAATACCCAGTTAACTAAAGAAGAAAAGAATCAATTTGTTGAAAATATGATGACAGAATATCGAAATGAAGTGGCAAATGGTAGTTTAAGATATTATTTAGATGCAGATCATCATTTAAATCTTGTTTTACCGATACAAATGCCAAATGAAGTAGAAACAACTGATCAGCTGTTTGTTATTTAGAAGTTTGATTGTTCAAACTTCTTTTACATTACTTGAAAGAAAATTACAAAATAGTCATTACAGAGGATATAAAATATAGTATAATGTTTGAAAAAGGAGGGATTGTATGGAACGTTATCGACCAGATGTTCAAAAAGGACTTTCAAAAGAACAAGTAGAAATGCGTATGCAAGAACAATTATCTTATACAGAGAATACACCACGTACCAAAACAATTCCAGAAATTATTATTCGTAATATTATTACGCCATTTAATATTCTAAATACCTGTTTAGCACTTGCAGTAATATTAAGTGGATCTTTAAAAAATTTACTATTTATGGGCGTTGTAATTTGTAATACATTGATTAGTACAATTCAAGAAATTCATGCGAAAAGACAGATTGATAAACTCTCTCTTTTAGCAACTTCTACAGCCAAAGTTGTCCGTGATGGCAAATTACAAAAAGTAAGTATTTATGACTTAGTATTAGATGATATTATTCGTTTTGATCGTGGTGATCAAGTGGTTGTGGATTCAGTAATTGAAAAAGGAGATGTTGAAGTTAACGAATCGATTATTACAGGAGAAGTAGAACCCATTTATAAAGAAGAACAGGATATGATTTTATCTGGAAGTTTTATCAGTTCAGGAACTTGTTATGCAAGAGTAGAGCATGTTGGTATTGATAATTATACTTCTAAAATTGCTAGTGGTACTAAATTTGTGAAAAAAGTGCGTTCTGAAATTATGCAAACACTAAATAAAGTGATTCGTGTGGTATCTATGATTATTTTACCAGTAGGAATTTTACTTTTCTTAAAACAATATAGTTTACATCATTCTTTAAATCAAGCAATATTAAATACAGTTGCAGCTGTGATTGGAATGATCCCAGAAGGATTGGTATTATTGACAAGTACTGTGTTAGCAGTTGGTGTAGCAAAATTGACACGTTATAAAATATTAGTAGAACAGTTATATGGTTTAGAGACTTTAGCCCGTGTAGATACAATCTGTCTTGATAAAACTGGTACTTTGACAGAAGGAGATATGATTATTACAAACTTAGTTCCATATCATACACATAGTAAAAAAGAAATGGAAGAATTACTGACTTTATTAGCAACTAATTTTGATGATAGTAATGCGACCATGGATGCTATTAGAAAGACTTATCCTACAAAGGTAGAAAAAGAAATTCTCTATCAAGTTCCATTTACTTCGAAACAAAAATGGTCTGGTGTTACATTTCAAGGACAAACAATTTTATTAGGGGCTCTAGAATTTTTAATTAAAAAAATTCCAAATGATATGAAAAAATTAGAAAATGATTTATCACAAGATAGTAGAGTAGTTGTTTTAGCCAAATCTACGGAATCACTAGAAGAAAAAACATTACCAAATCAAATAGAAGTAGTAGGATTTATTCAAATTCAAGATCATATTCGAAAAGAAGCAAAACAGACATTAACTTACTTTAAACAAGAGGGTGTAGATATCAAAATTATTTCTGGAGATCATGTAAAAACAGTAACAAGTGTCGCTTCTAAAGTGGGAATCACTGATCTAAAAGCAATTGATGCAACATCATTAACAAGTTATGAAAGTATTAAAAAAGCAGTTGAAACATATCAAATCTTTGGACGTGTTACACCGGAACAGAAAAAAGATATGGTAAAAGCATTACGAGAAAATGGACATGTTGTGGCCATGACAGGAGATGGCGTAAATGATGTTCTAGCACTGAAAGAAGCAGATTGTAGTATTGCAGTTGCAAGTGGAAGTGATGCTGCCAGAAATGTGTCGGAAATGGTATTGTTAGATTCTAATTTTGATCGACTTCCTAAAATTCTAAAGGAAGGTAGACAAATTATTAATAATATTGAACGATCAGCTACTTTATTTTTAGTAAAGACAATTTATGCAACTTTACTTGCCATATGCTTTTTATTTCTTCCATTACCGTATCCATTTGTACCAATTCAATTGACATTGATTAGTGTTACAACGATAGGAATTCCATCTTTTATCCTTGCTCTGGAACCAAATGAAAAACGTGTGAAAAAACACTTCTTCTTCAATATTATTAGTAAATCTATCCCGACTGCAGTGACAATTGTCGAAAGTATTTTAATCGTTATATTATGTGGAAGTATCTTTCATTTTACAAAAGGACAACTATCGACAATATGTGTTTTAACAATGGGATTTATATCATTTATTTTATTATTCCGATTGTGTTATCCATTTAACTTATTACGAGGAACATTATTTGGAAGTATGTTAGTTATATTCTTAGTTGGAGCAATTGGATTAAGAGAGCTATTCTCTTTATCATTCTTACCATTTGATCGTTTGATTTTTCTAGCAATTTTCTTATTACTTGCATATGAATTATATCGTATAAATTTAAAATTATTTATGAGGATTTATCAAACAAAGCGATTTCAAAAAATAAAGGATTTCATTTTCTCATGAAATCCTTTTTTTCTAACAAAAAAACAAGTAATGAATACTTGTAATTTTTTTATGGTGACCTGTACGAGATTCGAACTCGTGAATGCTGCCGTGAAAGGGCAGTGTGTTAAGCCGCTTCACCAACAGGCCATGGCGCCTCAAGTAGGACTCGAACCTACGACCCCCTGATTAACAGTCA
>CALVQD010000041.1 GCA_944355255.1 uncultured Bacilli bacterium | reverse complement strand
AAAATTGTCATAATTTAATCGAATTTTCTTGCTTTTTCTTGTGCTCAGTTGTGCATTTTCTATTGTAATTTAAGCATTTCTAATTATTTTTTAATAATTGTGCACTTTACTTAGAATTTAACGATTTTATTATTTTAGAAAATTAAATAATAAGATGATGTAAAAATTAGTTAAATAACTAAATTTATATTGGAATGACTTACTAAATTCATAAGTTGCCACTGTTTTATCAACGAAGTTTACAATCCAACTTTCTAAATACCTTGGTACTAGTGTATTACTTGGAAACATATGACACTTAATAATGTCTTCTTCCAATGGACTAATATCAAAATACGTTTTGGCATTTTCACAAGCTTCTTTTGGATGACTTACAAACTGATGAAACTTCCCTTTTTTAGAAGTATCTGTTGAATTCTCAAAAAAATCATGTAATAATCCAGCACGTGCTGTTTCTTTATAGTGTAAACCTAAACGACGGGCAATCTTGTAAGAATAATAAGATACTCTTAATGAGTGTTCTAATCTTGTAATACCACCGTGTTGTCCTATCTCACCAATTCTTCCAAACTCGTCATGATTCAATATATCTTCTATTAAACGATAATATTCATAATCCGATTTATATTTTACCATACTAAAGTCCCTTCTATGAATGTTACTATTACATTATATCACATTTTTAAATTTGTAAGCATAATATTTTACTATTATTTCGATTATTTTTTCTTTTGCCCACACAAGCTCTTATTTTACAACAAAAAAAGAAACTTTGCAAATTGAAGTGTCAAGTACTTCTAAGCAAAGTTTTCTTTTTTCTTTTGTTCTTCTTCTAACAAGATTTGAATGGCATACTCGCGATAAATCTGACTATCCTCTTCTTTTCCTTCCTTTTTTGCTTTTCGATATAAATAAGTATATATCATTAATTGTTCATTTTTAGAAAATGCATCATAATTTTTATGATTTGGAAGTGGTTTCATTCAGTAATTGTAAGAGTCTCGTCAGTTGGTTGAATTTGTACATAAGTATTTCCATCATTTAATTGAATTGTAGTTCCATCCAAATAAGTATATTTTGTTTTAGCGGAACGGCCACTTTTTTCCCATTTAATTGGAACTGCATAACCGTTTGTAATATAATATCCATCTCCACTAGAAACATCATCAATATCTTGTCTACCATAATTATCAATACTATGATTACCCATTTTTTGAATAATAATATTCTTTGTATAGTATTGTTCCTGTGTTACTTTATCAACATGGGCTTGATTATCCATACTTCTTAAGTAAACACCACGATTGGTATCATACGTATATCCTGTTGTATGATAATAAGAATAACGAATACTGATGTTATTAGCTGGCATTGCACCTTCTTTTTGATCTAATGTAATTGCATCAACACTATAATCAAAATTTTCAAAGTTATTGCTCGTTAAACGATATCCTTTACTTTCTGCTGCTTCTTTTAGATTTTCAATACTTGTAAATACATTATGAGGAGCTGCAACACTACGATCACGCCAATAAGCACTTTGGGCATTGGTGATTCCATTTAAATTATCAACCCCTAATAAATCAATATCATTTTTTGCAAATTCACTCCATCCATAATGCCCATAAATCGCATCATTTTCTAATGCATAATCTAAATAATAATGTCTTGCACTTCGTACTGGACCAATTAACGATGTATCTTTATCTTTAAAGATTGCCATAATACGTGTCAAGCCACCTTCGACAATAATCTCATAAGTAAGATAAGCATCTTGTAATCCAGCATGGGCAGTATATCCTACATTATTATCGATCATTACCGCATATGGTCTTTCATCACTATCTAAATCTAAAATTTGTAATTTTTTCTCTGGTTTCGTGATTTTCTCACCTACTTCTTTCAATGGTGCATCTTCGTGGAATAAAAGAATATATGCACCAACAGCTAAGGCGATTATAAATAATAAACCTAGTACAAGAAAAACTTTATTTTTCTTCTTTTTCTTACGTTTTCTTCTTTGCATAGTTACATCTCCTAAAATTATTGTAACATAAAAGTTGGAAACCATAATTTCCAACCTTTTCTTTTTGCAATAACGCTGTCAAGCAGGTGTTAAGAACTATCGGAATAAATTTAGTAACTCATCACTCGATAATTTGGATAACACCATTTCACTACGTTGTTCTCCTTCAATCATCATATCACTTAAAGCTTTCTTTTTCTCTTGAAGAGCAATAATTTTTTCTTCAATCGTACCAATACTGATCAGTTTAATCACTTCTACTGTTTTCGTTTGTCCGATACGATGGGTACGATCTGTTGCTTGATTTTCTACTTGAGGATTCCACCAAGGATCTAAATGAATAACTTCATCAGCAATCGTTAAGTTTAAACCAGTTCCTCCCGCTTTTAAAGAAATTAAAAATACTGGTGTATCATCTTGATGAAATTGTTTTACCAATTGCATTCTCTCCCCTGCTTTTGTAGAACCATCTAAATATAAATAACGAATATGGTATGCATCTAAGTGTGGCATTAAATTTTTTAATACTGATGGGAATTGTGAGAACAATAATATTTTATGTTGATTTTGTATCATCTCTTCTAGTATTGGTAACAGTGTATCAAATTTACTACTACCACCGTGATAATCATCAAAAATCAAACTTGGATCAATACAGATCTGACGAAGCCTTGTAAGTAATGATAAGATAAAGAACTGATTTTGTGAAACAGTTTGATCTTCTTCTATTTTTTGAATTTCTTTCTGTGCTTTTTCCAATTCTGATAAATAAAGTTCTTTTTGGGCTTCATTTAATTCCACATATACTTTATTTTCTAACTTCTCCGGTAAATCTTTTAAAACATCTTTCTTTTTTCTCCTTAAAATAAATGGATCTATTTGTCTTTTTAAATTCATATAACTTGTTTCTTCTAAATCGGTAATTGGATACATTTCTTTAAATGTTTGAAAGCTTCCCAAATATCCTGGCATAATAAAGTCTACAATACTCCATAATTCATAAATAGAATTTTCTAATGGAGTCCCAGTTAAAGCAAATTTAACACGAGCTTTTATTTTTTTCGCTGCGATTGCAGTATCTGATTTTGGATTTTTAATATTTTGGGCTTCATCTAAAATCATCGTATCAAATTCCATCTTTTCATATACTTCTATGTCTTGTCGTAATAATCCATAAGATGTAATAATCACTTGTGCTTGATCGACATGTTTTAATTTTTCCAAACGATGTGCCTTTATATCATTTACAATCATAATTGAAATCTCTTTACCAAACTTTTGAAATTCATCTTCCCAATTGTATAAAAGTGACGTTGGAACAATAATTAACATTTTAGCTTGTTTTTCTTCCTGTAAACGATGTTTGATATACGTAATTGTTTGAATACTTTTTCCAAGGCCCATTTCATCTGCTAGAATTCCACCAAACTCACATTTCGCAATCATATAGAGCCATTGTACTCCTACTTTTTGATATTCACGTAAAGTCTTTTCCTCTTCTTCTGTAAAAGTAAAACGTTGATTTTTAAAAGTTTCAAAATTGTGAATTAAATCAGATACACTTTGATCGATTTTATAGTATTCTAAATCAGATAAATCACTCAATTTTAAACTTTGATATTTTGGAATTGCAATGGATTCTTGTTCCATTTGTTCTGAATCAAGAGATAATTTTTTCTGCATTTCTAATACTGTATTTAATCCATCATTATTTTGTAATGATAGATAATCTCCTGATTTCATTTTATAGTATTTCTTTTTTTGTTTTACACTCTTTAACAATTCTTTCATTTCACTACGTTCTATCCCATCGATAGAAAATTGATAACTCATAATTCCGTCGGTGCCAATTTGAAACATATTTTTTACTGTTGATTTTTTAAAGATATGAGTTTTTTTTAAGTGATTTGATACATAAGTATCATGTTTTTCAACAATTTCTTTTAAACCGTACTTTAAAAATTCACATGCATGTTCTGGATCAGTAATCGTAAAAATTCCTTTACGATAAGATGGTTGAAATCCATACTTTTCCAATTCCTCTATATAGGATTGTTCTTGTTCAAAATCACGAATGACGTAAGTATTTCCAATATAATTTCTAGGGCTTAAAATATTGATTTCCTCATCTCCATACTGTAATTTGATAAAAGAAACAATATCAGTGTCCTTTTTTTCAAAATAAAATTTACTATGTGGCAATTGAAACAGAAAATGAGAAGACAATTGCTCTTTTATTTCAGGATTTAACTCATTTAAAATAAGATATAAATCATTCGCAAAATTTTTATAATAGTCTTTCGTAATTGTTATAAAATTACGTTCATGATCTATCATTGTCTTTAAAAATAAAGCCGCTTTATGAGAAATGTGAAATAACTGGTTTTGATAGATCACATAAGTATAATCTGACGTAATAGGTTCTACATCTAAATCTTCAAATGTAATAGTAAACTCCTCTTCTTGATCAACAACTTGCATTGGTAAATAAAGGGTATCTAATTCTTTTACAACAGGTAATGATTGTCTCATTGTTTCCATTTTAAATGTTTTCCCTTTTAGTAATTTCAAAAATTCTAATATCATTTCTTCTTTTAAAATAATATTAGGAGAAGTTTGATAAAAAGAATAAAATCCACCTCTTTCTTTCATTTCAATATACAGTTTGATAAAGTGTAATATTTTCTCGTCTTGCTTTGAAAAGCAATTTTTTTCTGTATCAAAAGTGAAATATTTTCCTAATGATATCTCATAATTCTCTTTTTGATAATTTAAAAGAAATGGAATTAACACTTTTTTTAAAGAATATTTTTTATCTAATCCAATTTTTAAATTTACCTCATAAGTCATTGGGTTTTTATCAATCTGTCTTAATTCAACTTCTAAACCAATGGTTGTTTTTTTCTTTTTAGGCGTAAAATTCTGAAATAGAATTTCCTGAAAACGGTCTTTTTCTTTTGGAAATTTTAATTCATCAAAATAAGTAAAAGTATCTTTGATTGCTAAAGCAATATGACCACAATGTTCTTTTTGACAAGTACACTTTTTTAAACGAATAAATTTTTCTTTAGAAACCACGATTTGAATCATTTCATTCTCATACGTATAAGTAATTTTTAAATCTGTATCTTCTAATGGTTCTAGCTTTCTTTGTTTTAATTTTGTGTGATTTAAAGAGAGTGATGCGATATAACTATCCATCCCCACCAATTTTGTAATTTCTTCTACTCGTACCACTCTCATAGACAACACCTCCATTCTTAAGTATACCATATAACAGGTTATTTCGTGACAAAAAAGATATCAAATCGGAACTTGATATCTCCATTTCTAGATTCATTTTCTTCTAAATAATAAAAAAATACCATTTTGGTATTTTTGACTTATTGTTACTTCTTTAATGTATTTTCATAAGCCTCGTAAAAAATCGCATCTGGCTTTTTTTTGAAAATTGCGGCAATTTTAACTGCCATTTCATAAGTTAATCTTCTCTTTCCATTTTCGATTTGACAGTAAAATGGTTTACTGATCTCTAATTTTTCTGCCATTTCACGAGCTGTTAATTTCTTTTTCTTTCTTAATTCTTTTAATTTTAGGTACATACTACTTCTCTCCCTTACACGGTCATTATAACACAATTTTTTTGAAAAGTCTACCGTTAGTGTACTGCAATTGCTATTTAATTATGAGAAAATATAAATGTAGTAGTACTTGGAAATATTTACCATTTGGAGGACGGTTATGATGACAAATATGGATATGGTAAGTCAATATACAGTATTCAGTAACAATATCAAAACTTACCGAAAAAAAAGAGGTTTTACGCAAGAAGTACTAGCCGAAAAATCTGAACTATCTATTTCTTATATTAAACAAATTGAATCATGTAAGGAGTATAAAAATTTGACATTAACAGCAATTCTAAAGTTATCAAAAGCTCTAGATATTCCTGTAAATGAACTATTTTACAAAAAAAAGGAGATATAATTCTCCTTTTATTGTGCGACATTGTGATAAATATGATTGACATCCTCACATTCATCTAACATATGAATGGTACGTTCGAATGTTTCTTTATCTTCTCCTGAAAGTGTTACTTTTTCTTTTGGTAACCAAGTAATCTCATCCACTTCGAATTCAATTTTTGGATCTACCGCATGAATTGCTTCTTTCATAGCAAATAAATCTTGTGGTTCTCCATATACCATAATCATACCATCATTTTCTTCCATATCTTTTACATCAACATCGTGTTCAATAAATGCATCCATTACTTGTTCTTCATCTAATCCTTTAAATCCAATAATGGATAAATTCTCATACATATACATAACACTACCAATCGCACCCATTTTAATATGGCATTTATTTACAACAGCACGAACAGCACTCACAGAACGATTCACGTTATCTGTCAAACATTCTACGATAATCGTAGATCCACTTGGTCCAAACAATTCATAACGTACTGTTTGATAAGCTTCGTCTACACCACTATTTACTTTATCGATTGCTCTTTTAATAATATCGTTTGGTACTTGTTCTTTATGGGCACGTTCTACCAAACGTTTTAAGACACTATTGCTCTCTAATTCTACACCACCTGATTTTGCAGCTTGATAAATTTCTCTCGCATACATTGAATACAATTTTGCTTTTGCTGCTCCTGTTTTTTGAATACTTGCTTTTCTAACTTCATAAGCTCTTCCCATGTTCTCACCTTTTTCCTTTAAGCTTATTATATTTTACTTGAATTTTTCTATTTTGACAATATTTATTTTGTAACTGATTTGGAAAGTGCATCCTTTGCAGCTAAATTTTCTGCTTCTTTTTTAGAATGTGCGGTCCCCTCTCCATAGATAATATTATCGATTTTAACAATCACTGTAAATAATTTATTATGAGCAGGTCCACTTTCTTTTGCTACAACATATTGTAAAGAACGTTTATCTGTCTGTACTTGTTCTTGTAAAATCGATTTATAATCATCGAAAAAGTCTAGTGATTCATCTTCCATAATCGGAACGATATAAGTCTTCATGAAATGTTCTACCTCTGGATATCCTTTATCTAAATAAAGGGCTCCCAAGAAACTTTCAAAAATATCTGCGACAATCGCTTTGCGATACATTCCACCATTTTCTAATTCTCCTTTTCCGAGCCTTAAATCTTCATTTAATCCTAGACGAGTCGAATATTCAAATAATGCATTTTCGCAGACCAAATGACTTCTTTTTTTCGTCATTCCCCCTTCTTCCATCTCACTTTTGTGATATAGATAATCACTGACAAAAAGTTCTAATACCGCATCGCCTAAATATTCTAATCGCTCATAGCTTTCTGTATCCATCTCATTCGCATAAGAAGTATGTGTAAATGCGGTTTCATATAATTCTGGACGTTCTGTTTTTATTTTTAATTTTTCTAAACTTTTCATGACATCACCATATCTATTGTATCACAACTCGAAACTTGCCCCAATAGGTAACTATCGATTCAGTAAAAAAGAAAGAAGGAAAAGAAGTCTGGTTTACATTACAAACGGATTTTAGTATAATATTGATGTATGAGAAAATTCATAATACATTTGATTTCGATTTATCAAAATATGCCTCTTCCAAGCCATGGCCATTGTAAATTTGTTCCTACTTGCAGTAATTACGCAAAAGAAGCAATTACAACTTATGGTGTTTTCAAAGGAAGTTGGCTTAGCTTAAAAAGAATTCTGAGATGTAATCCTTGGAATCCTGGAGGATACGATCCAGTACCACAAAAAGGAGTGAAAAAATGAAGAAAAAAATATTATTAATTGGGATGGTACTATTCGGATTATCTCTTTTTACAGGGTGTTTTAAAAGAGACAATTTAGAAGATGTCCAAATCACAACAACCTCTTATCCATTACAATATATTACAGAACGACTTTATGGAGAATACAGTACAATTGAAAGTATCTATCCATTGGGAGTTAATATTCAAAACTATGAACTAACTAGTAAACAAATCAAAGATTTTAGCAATTCTAGTATTTTTATATTTAATGGCTTATCAAAAGAAAAAGATTATGTAATACCAATGTTTGACTACAATAAAAATATTAAAATTATCGATACTTCCATGAGTATGGAATACTCTAACGAAATCGAAGAACTATGGCTTGATCCATCCAACTTTTTAATGCTTTCCCAAAATATAAAAAATGGATTACAAGAATATATCGATGATGTTTACCTCAAAAATCAAATTGAAGAAAAATACGAAGAATTAAAAGTAGATGTTTCAAATATCGACGCTAGTATTAAGCTCGCGGTAGAAAGTGGATCAAATAAAACCATTGTGGTGGCGAATGATCTATTTAAATTTTTAGAAAAGTACGGTTATACTGTAATTTCATTAGAAGAAAATAGTAATTTAACTGATAAGACAGTTGCTGATGTAAAACAGATGATTGAAAATGAACAAATTAGTTATATCTTCTTAAAAGAAGGAGAAGAAGAAAATGATACTATAAAAAGTTTAGTAGAAGAAACTGGTGTAGAAACACTAACGCTTAAAACACTATCTAACATGACCGAAGAAGAAAGTGAAAATAATCAAGATTATATTACACTTATGAATCAAAATATAGAAACGTTGAAACAAGAATTATATGATGAATAATATTGACTTATCAAGCATATTATGGTAAAGTTAAATGCAGAGCTTTTATTAAGGAGGAATATTATGGCAAGAAAAGTAACAGCTAAAAAGCCATTATTTGGAAACGCTAGAAGTCATGCCTTAAATGCAACTAGAAAAAAACAAGGAGTTAATTTACAGAAAGTAACAATTAACGGAAAATCAGTTCGTGTGAGTGCAAGAGAACTTAGAAGTTTGAAAAAAATGGCAAATAACTAAGATAGAAAAAGAGAATCTAAATTGATTCTCTTTTTTGATACATATCTATTTTTGTTTCTACTTGATATCTTGTTCCAATAAAAATACTGAGTGTAAGAATACAGATCCAAATAAGTAAGAAGACTGGAATACTCTTTTCAAAATGGAATCTTGCAACTGCACCAATATGATCTAATAATGTAGTAAATAAACTCATAATGAAGATACTAAGGATAACACTTCCAGAAGTACCGATAAAATAGCGGAAGAAGATCGTTAAAATTCCAAGTCCAAACCCATATAAGATACGTCCTAATGGTGTAGTTGGTGTCGATAAGCTGTCTGTTGCTAGGAAAATTGCTCCAAATAAGAATCCCCCACTCATAATTTGATATATTGGATACCAATAACCTAAATGAGAAAATAGACCGATAAATGTACTCATACCAAATACCGTAAAAAAGTAAGTAATTGTAATTTCCCATTTGATTGCTTTTTTATAGCACAAGTAAAGGAAGGCAATAAGAAGTAAACAAGAAGACGTAACACCAAGTCCTCCTGGTACACTTCCCAAGAAGAAATCTAATAATCTTCCATATGGTTGTACTAACATTTGATAACTACTAAGAGCACCATCTGTAATTATTTGATAAGATGGTTGATCAGAAAAGATTTCTTGTTCGTAAACATTATAATAGATATTATGATTTGTAATGGTATTTCCAATTAAAATCAGTAAAGCAACGATAATAATAGGATTGACATATTTTTTTAATGGCTCACAGCTTTCTAAAATTGCCATTGCAATACTACCAATGACAAGTAAATAAATAGGTGTTTGAATTGGTAATAGCAATACTAGAATTAAACTAGAACATAGAATATCAAGCCACTTATAATGATTCATTTTTTCTTCTTTTAATTTTTGAATCAGAAAATAAGAAAGTGTACTAATAAGTACTACAATTCCTATCATGGTAATTGGTGTACACATTTGTTGAAATGTCATGTTATGGTGTAAATATGGATAAATACCATTCTTTACCCAAGCAAATAATACCAGAGGAATTAAAGCAACTAAGATTGTTAATTTTAGTTGTGATGCTTTTGTTTTGCTTTTTAAAAATGGTCCATCTTTTAATACAAAAGCTTTCATACTTCCTCCTCTCTTAATAATTGTCTAGCTAAGGCAATTTGTTTTCGAACATTACGATTAGAAGGACAAACATAAGAGCAAAGCCCACAACCGATACAACGTTCTACTTCTAACTGTTCTAATTGTTTTTTATTTTTTTTACGATATGCCTTATCGATTCCAGTTGGACTCAATTTTGCCGGACATGCTTCAGCACATTTTCCACAACGAATACATGGTAATACATCATCTTCTTTTTCATGAGAAAGTGCTAGAATACAATTTATTTCTGGAGAAATTACAATCTCATCAGTTGGAAAGGCAGTTCCCATGAGTGGACCTCCAGCAACTAATAACATCTCTTCATACGCTTGATATCCCCCTAAAAAGGTTATTACATCTTGAGCAAGTGTTCCTATTTTTACACGTACATTATAGATTTTTTTAAGCCCATCTCCAGTGAATGAAACAACGCGATCGATCATTGGTTTGTGGTATTTCAATGCTTCATAGATTGCAAAAATAGTTGATACATTATTTACAACAATTCCTTTTTCTAGTGGAACTTCTTTATAATTGGTATGACAGAGTTCTCTTACCAAAATACGTTCCCATCCATTTGGATATACATCATCTACAATTTTCATTTGAATATTTAAATAAGTTCCAATAAAATTATTTAATTTATGAATAAGATCTGTATTATTTCTAGAAACTGCGATGATCGCACGATCAATATGGTTAATTTCCATAATCGCATCGACTGTTTCCAATATCTCCTCACATTGAGCTAGCATCAATGCAGTATCTGCATTCAAATACGGTTCACATTCTACTGCATTTACGATCAATGTATGAATCTTTTTATCTGTATTATATTTAATATATGTTGGGAAGCCATCTCCCCCTAATCCGACGATTCCAGTATCTAGAATTGTTTCTAGAAATTCTTCTTTGGTATATTCATTGATTTTTCTTTCTGGTACTTTTTCTAAATAAGTCTCTTTTTCGTCATTTTCAATTTTCACACAACGTACAGTTTTGCCTGTTACATATGATTTTTTTACAATTCCTACAACATGCCCTGACACACTTGAATGAATTGGTACTTTATTTGCTCCTTTTCTTTTTCCTAGGACTGTACCAATTGCAACATAGTCACCCTTTTTGACTAAAGTTGTGACGTTTTCATCTTTGCCACTTGCAAGAGGAATATAAACATACTTTGGTGTGAGATAATCAATGACATCTTTCGACATTTTTTTTAAGTTAGATCGTTTATATCCCATTTCTTTGCCTCCATTCCATTAGTTTCATTATACATGTTTTTGAGAGAAAAAAAAAGAGGAAGCTCTAGTTTTTTTGGTAGTTATGAATTTGTATTTTCATTGTTTTTATTGTCTCAATAATTGCTTTGGTATTATCCTCCATAATATGGCTGTAAACAGAGTCAATACTATCTACAAACTGTGATAAAGGAGTTGCACGTATATTTCCTAGTTCAATCAACAAAGTCCCTTTTAAACGCTTTTTTAAGACATAATCTACTGTCGTTGGTCTTTGCTTTGATAGAACTTGATATCCAGTATATTTTTGATAAGTTTGTGCAACAATTCGATTATAAGAATCATTTGGATGATCTATATAATAAATTAAATTACCACAAGCATGATAAATAAAAGAACCAAGTACATTTTCTTTTTCAATCAAAGTTTCATAAAAATGAAATAGTGCTTTATTTTCTGGCTCTAATTGAAACTCTGGAAGACGAAATGGACAACCAACCGGACCAGGAGATGTCATGGAAATTTGATTCAATCTCAGTTCGTGATAGACAGGTTTTCCCATAAGTACTTCTTTCTCATAACGAGGATTCCATACATTCGCATTTAAATCAATTCCTACTCCATTACTAGACCATTGTGCCATAACCCCTCTTGGAAGTTTCTGCTTTTCGATAATACGAGCAATACTCTTCTTCAAATTCTTATGTTTATCATCAATACAATCAGGTGTTGCATAACGAAACATCCACATCTGTAATTTATCTTCCTGATTTTGATTTTCTAATACATAACTGTCTTCTACTTTCGCATTCATATAATATTGAATACAAAATAACTCTTCCCAAAAAGGGGAAGTTGTCCTTGGAATCACAGTACGAATCGCACTTGTAAGTACAATTGTACCCTCTGGATTTAAAATGGGAATAAAATGAAGTGTATACGTATCTTGATCTATTGTCTCGGGATATTTTTCTAAATATTCCATAAAATGAATTAAAAAACAATTTGTAATTAATTCTACTGCATGAGTTCCCGCTGTTAAAATAACATGATTTGGACCATGGCCATAAGTAAAGTACCTAATTGGATAACCAAATGTCGTCGTTCCAATTTCCTGATGTTCTTGACATATTTTTAACTGATCTAAATGTTCATTCATCTGTTCATAGTCTAAAATACGAGCTTTCTTATAATCTCCAAAAAAATGACTACTCCCCTTTTGATTGTCTGTAAAACGAG
Organism: uncultured Bacilli bacterium; assembly: GCA_944355255.1. Lineage (GTDB taxonomy): Bacteria > Bacillota_I > Bacilli_A > RF39 > UBA660 > UMGS2016. The sequence continues at coordinate 36,800 of CALVQD010000041.1, read as the reverse complement.
TCATACTATCACCTACTTCTATTATAACATACACTATCTCTGTACTTTTTAAAAAATTATTGATTTTTACACAAGCAAAAAGGAAGTGATCCATTTAGGCAACCCTTCCTTTTTTATTGAATCATGAAACTGACCCCTTTCTTTTCATTTTTTACGGTCACTTCATAACCACAGAAAGCAAGTGTCTCACGAACAATAGAAAGTCCTAGACCAAACTGACCATTGATTCCTTTTTTATACGGTGAGAAAATATTTTCTAAATCTTTTTCATCTAATTTTGGTCCATCATTATAAAATGTAATTTTACTTCCTTTCATCGTGACTTTAATTTCTTTTTCTGCATATCTTACAAAGTTACTCAAGATATTATCGACAACTGCTTCCCACATATCATAAGTACCCTTCATAATGCTTTCTGAACTCTTTGTATAAACAGTCCATTTTACATCAGGTCTTATGTTTTTCATTTTTTCTACCGAGTTATTAATCACTTGTTGCACATCGACTTTTTCAACCGTTACATCTTTGCGTTCTTTAAAGTAATTTAGTTTATTTAAATATAGTAAGGAGTGTACTTTTAATTCTAATTTATTAACCTGCTCTTCAATGACTTTTAAACCTTGAGGAACAGTTTGTATTCCATCTTGTATCGCTTCTATATATGATTTTATGACAGTGAGAGGAGTTTTAAAATCATGAGATATATTTTGATACATTTGGTTTTTATAATTTTCTTGTTTCTTTAAATTTTCACGCATTTTGTCAATTGCAACAGATAATGCTTTTAATTCATCATCTTCATCATATGTATAGGTGTCATCGTAATCATCATTTGAAAGATGATCTACTTTTTGTTTTAAGTGTTCTATTTTTTTGACTAATTTTCTAGACCATAGGAGTAATAATCCAGATATAATTAGTAACGTAATTAGTAAAATAGGAAATATAGTATATAGTATATCTTTTCTCATATCTGTGATATAAGAATCATCAGTGAGAGATATTTTTGTGACAAACTTATTATAAGAAGTATTGTAATAATAAGTTTTTCCTTTATATTGGAATTTTCCGAAATCATGATCAATTTCACTTAAAATCTCAGTCGGTTCAACATTAATTACTTTGGAGAAGTTTTCCGAAGAGACAACTTCTTTTTGGCTTGTGATATAGAGGTATGCGACATCACTACCAATTTCATCGTCTCCAATTTCATAATCAATTAATTCAAGTGGCTGTTTTAAATATTGATAGATATTATTCTCATAAATAGGTGTCAATACTTTTGGGAGGAGTATACCAAGAGCAATGAATATAATCCCACAAATGAGAATTCCAATCGATATTAACTGGCGATTTAAATCGTATTTTAACTTCTTTTTCATAGGAATCGATATCCAAATCCATATAATGTATTAATATGTATATTCGGCATCTTTTTACGAAGCCTTCTTACTAAATCGTCCACCACACGATCACTACCAAAATAATCTGGACCCCATACAGCTTCTAGAATATCTTCACGGCTAAATGATTTATTACGGTTTTGTAAAAACATTAATAATAAGTCGAATTCTAATGTTGTTAAAGATACTTCTTCTTTCCCGTCATAGACTGATCTTTTATCTAAATCAATGGTGTAATTCTCATAAGTCACCTTTTCTGTTGACTTCAAATAGACACGTTTCATAATATTATTGACACGTAATACAAGTTCCTTAGGGGAATAAGGTTTTGTTACGTAATCATCACTACCGAGTTCCAAACCGATGATTTTATCCAAATCTTGATCTCTTGCAGATGTAAAAATCACAGGAACGGTACTGTCTTTTTCTCTAATTTTTTTAATAATATCATATCCGCTAATGGAATCACCTAGCATAATATCTAGAATCCATAAATGAGCTTTATTACCTACATAGTCAAGTGCGCTCTTTCCATCATAGAAGTTTAGTACTTCATAACCTTCGCGTTCTAAATAGGTCTTCATCAAATCATTTAGGTCTTTCTCGTCTTCTACAAAGCAAATCTTATACATAATAACACCTCTACATTAGTATATCAAATCTTCATTTCTTTTTCTACATTACCACTGACCTTTCATATTTTTTTAGGAGTATATTTTTCTATCTATTGATTATTATTTTGTAAGTTCTTTTGGTTGTTTTTTTCTCTCTTTCTCTTTCTTATCACCTCCTTGATTTCATTCTATAAAAACATTGTGGTTAAATTTCTAGAACTTTGTGGGAAATTATGGTAAAAGAATTTTGGCACAAAAAAAGGAAGCATTGCTTCCTACTTATCGACACAAGTCCCTTCTCCAGGTTTTGAACCTTCAACATACACTTTATCTACTAGATTACAGCTTGATTTGGTCATAGAATCTTGTAAATATCCACCTAATACCTTTACGATTCCTACAACAATAACACTAATAACAGCTATAATTAAAAGATATTCAACTAAAGCTTGTCCTTTATGATTCAATCTATTCATGTGACCCTCCCAATACTATTCTTTATATTATTAGTTTATAACGAAATCAATTGTTTGTCAATTCACTTTTTGTATGTTATGATAAATTTGGTGATAAAATGAAAATATTAAGTAAAGATAACAAGATCGATGTTCACGTCTGTATGAACTTTCGAAATCGTTTCTTAGGCTTCATGGGAAAGAAAGAAATACCAAAATATGGTTTATTTTTTCCACGTTGTCATAGTATTCATACTTGTTTTATGAGATTTCCAATCGATATTTATATTGTCGATTATAATAATATCATTTTATATTGTAAGAAAAATGTCAAACCTTGGAAATTTATATTTTATAAAAAAGGATATGGAACTTATGAATTTCCTGCTGGAATCACTTATTTTCAAGTAGGAGAAAGAATCAAACAGATTGCCTAATCTGTTTTTATTTTGGAAAAAACTTTAGCAATATCATCATGAATAACAAGCGTTGCCTTTTTATCTAAAGAAGTTTCTTCTAGATTCACAACTACTAAGTTTTTACCGTGAAAAAATTGAACCAAACTATTAGCAGGATAGACAGCTAAAGATGTCCCGCCAATAATAAATGTATCACATTTAGAAATCGCCTCGATTGCTGCTTCAAACACACCATTAGGAAGTGGTTCTTCATAAAGAACAACATCTGGTTTGATAGTACCACCACATGTACATATATGACTTTTTTCAATTTCTTCTAACGTATATTTCTTATGGCATTTCATACAGGTATTCTTTTGAACTGAACCATGCAATTCTAAAACGTTTTTACTTCCTGCCATCTGATGTAATCCATCGATATTTTGGGTTATAATTGCTTGTAATTTCCCTACTTTTTCTAACTCCATTAATTTCTTATGACAAGCATTGGGTTTTGCCTCTTTATGAATCATTTCACGAAAATAAAATTGAAAGAAATCTTCTGTATGATGCATAAAATAAGTATGTGATAACATTGTTTCTGCTCGATATGGATATTTGTGGTATAATCCCGTACTACTTCTAAAATCAGGAATTCCACTCGCAGTAGATACACCTGCTCCACCAAAAAATACAATATTATTACTTTCATCAATCATTGTTTGTAAATCTTTCATACGTTCACCTTCTTTTCTATTGTAACATAAAAAGAATAGAATAATCTATTCTTCGTACTCTACTTCTAAATCTAAAATTCTAACATAATCTCCATCTTTCGCACCACGATTTCTAAGTTCATCTTCAATACCAAGTAATCTTAATTTACGTGATAAACGAATATATGCTTCCTCAGTTGAAAAATTCATTCTTCTGACATATTGTTCGATTTCTTTTCCACGAACAACCCATGTATCATCCTCTTTTGTGATCGTAAATGGCTCTTCTTTTTCATATTTATAGACAACATGTTTTTTCGTTTTTACACTTTCCTCTAATGGTTGTTTTTGAATATGATCTAACATATCAGCAAGTGCTTCTACTACTTGATCTAACCCTTGATTCATAACAGCACTTATTTCGTAAATTGGTAAATCTACTTTCTGTTTGAATTGTTCTAATCTTTCTTTTGCACCTTCGATATCCATTTTATTGGCAATAATAATTTGCGGCTTTTTTAATAAACTTTCTTTAAAGTTTTTTAATTCTTCTTGAATGGTTATGTAATCTTCATATGGATCACGCATTTCATAACCACCCATATCGATCACATGGGCAATGACTCTCGTTCTTTCAATATGCTTTAAGAAACGATCTCCTAACCCTTCTCCTAAAGATGCTCCTTTAATAAGTCCAGGAAGATCAGCAACAACAAAAGAACGATGACGAGAAGCACGAACAACTCCTAAATTTGGTTTTAATGTTGTAAAGTGATATTCAGCAATTTTTGGTTTAGCAGCACTAATCATAGAAATAATTGTTGATTTTCCAACACTTGGAAGTCCAACTAAACCAACATCTGCCAGTAGTTTTAATTCCACTTTCACTCTTTTTTCTTCTCCTGGTTCTCCATTTTCACAAATACTAGGTGCGGGATTGGAATGAGTAGCGAGAGCCATATTCCCACGACCTCCTCGACCACCTCGAGCAATGACTGTCTGCTCTTTATTTTGAGTAAGATCAGCAATCACTTCTCCCGTTTCAAGATCTGTGACAACGGTTCCTACTGGTACTTTTACAACAACCGCATCGCGACTCTTTCCATGCATACCTTTTCCCATACCGTTTTCTCCACGAGGACCTTTAATTTGTTTTTGATATCTTAAATCAAGTAATGTATTTAAACCTTCATCTGCTTCAAATACAATATCTGCACCATGACCTCCATTTCCACCAAATGGGCCACCCATTTCAACATACTTCTCACGACGCATTGCCATACAACCATTTCCACCGGCACCAGCTAATACATCGACAATCGCTTCATCTACAAACATAAAAGTCCTCCTTTTCTAACTAGTCTTATTATACACGAAAGTAAAAAAAAAGCATAGATTTTTTTCTATGCGAATTCATACAAAAGACAATATATCAAATCATATTTCTCATTTGATAAATCATCTAATAACGACTGTTATGTTACTTCAAAAATATTTACCCATATCATTTCTTTGATCTTTTATTTACTATCTTCCGACAAAAAAATAGTATTGCTACTATTTTCTGTTTGAAAATACAGTACTAGCTACTAAAACTACGATAACTATCACTGCAACGATGATAATAATATTCATGTTCTTTTGACCAGAAGTAGTTTTTTGTACGACGGCTAATGTATTTATCAAATCCGATGCTTTCATTTAAAACATCCCCGCTATCATAATACACATCGGAATCAAATTATAGAAAAATTTAATGAACATAATGAATACAATATTATCGTTATTTTTGATATACATAGTCGCAAGTGCTGCAGATACAGCAAAATACGATAACGTATCTGTAAGTAGATATGGGCTGTTTAAATCACCATAAATCACATTCATAACAGCATATATCAAACTGCTGGAAATCACAAATAATACATTATTTGGAATAACATTACGTAGTGATTGTTTAAATAAAAGTTCCTCGGCAATTACACCAAATACCATTGTCTTAAATAAAGTATAAGCAAATGAAATTTGTGACAAATTATAAATAGATGTCGTATTATCATCACTAATCGTATCAGATGGAACCAATACTTCTCCGATAATTCCTACGATCATATTCACTGCAAATAAAATAATCACACCAAGTAATACTTTAAAAATAAACTTGCGTTTACTCTTACCAAGATGATCTAAACTATTTTTTAACTCTTTTCGATATAACCACATCATACCGATTAAGAATAATACATCCCCAGTAAACATTGTGATAATTCCATTATGCACATTTAATGCTTCAAATATTGTTTGAAATACACTATTATAAATCAAGTAAACAATAAAAATGATAAAAACTTTTAGTAGTTCTGTCGTATTTCCCTTTTTCAATCTTCTCACTCCTATCCTAATTTCATTGTAACAAAAAGGAATTCTTTTTTCAATGGGGAGTGAAAAAGAAATGTAAAGTGAAAAAAATTAGCAAAAAGGTATTGCCATATTACCAATTTTTGGTATACAATAAAAGTCCCGGCACTTTCGTACCGGGATAGTCAACATTAACTATTCTATATCATTCCAGTGTATATACGTTTGGTTAATGTCCCTATTAGAAAAATCTAGTTAGCCATCTCCACATAGACATTCACCTCCACCCTTTTTCATTCTCTCTTCACACCTAGAGTATAACACTTTTTTTAGAAAATTTCAATCATTTTCTAACTTTTTTTGATGCACAAAAAGAAGTATTGCAGCATACTTCTTTTTTTTCGCTTATTTCTCAATGCTTTTTATCGTGTAGGATAAACACTTGCTTGTTTTTTATCTCTACCACGACGTTCAAATTTTACATATCCATCAATTGTAGTATATAATGTATCATCTTTTCCGATCTTAACATTGTTACCTGGATATACTTTTGTACCACGTTGACGGTATAAAATAGAACCAGATGTTACAAATTCTCCATCACTCGCTTTTGCACCAAGTCTTCTACCTGCAGAGTCACGTCCGTTCTTTGTAGAACTTTGACCTTTTTTATGAGCGAATAATTGAATATTTAACTTTAATAATTCTAGCATGAGGACACCTCCTATTTTCTATTTATTTTTATATTCTTTGGATAATCTGAAGTAAGTTCTGTTAATAGTGCAACCAAATTATCTAGTAATAAATCAATGACAGAATCATGTTTTAATACTGTAACTGTAACATGAATTGTATCCGTATCTTGTTGTTCTACTCTAATCGCATCTTTTTGATATCTGATAATTGCATTCACACTTGTAATTAAAATACTACTAACACTAGCACAGACAATATCTTTTCCACTTACTTCATAACCAGAATGTCCATTAAGAGATATTTCTCTAATCACATTCTTTTCTTTTTTTATTATTACCTGAATCATATTACTTTACTTTAATAGATTTAATAACAACCTTTGTATATGGTTGACGGTGTCCTTGTTTCTTACGGTATTTATTCTTTGGAACGTATTTAAATACTACAATTTTCTTATCCTTACCGTGTTTTACAACTTCACCTGTTACTTTTGCGTTTGATAGATATGGATTTCCAAATGCTCCATCTACCATTAATACTTTGTCGAATTCAACTTTACTTCCAACTTCAGCATCTAATTTTTCAACGTAAAGTTCTGTTCCTTCTTCTACATAGTATTGTTTTCCACCCGTTTCGATAACAGCTTTCATAATTTCCCTCCTTACAATTCTAAGACTCGCCTAAAAGGTAACAATTGTTTTAAAACCTTGTTCGTGCGGTTGTAGCAACCAAAGGGGTACTACACAATATAAAATTTTAACAGATAAATCCTTATTTGTCAAACCATTTTTTTAAAATCGTAGCCTCTGATAACCATTTATTTTCCAGTAAAAACAAATGACTTCGATCACGTTTCATTTTTTTTAAATTTAACTTTCTTATTTTTATATATTTGGAAAAATGAAGATGTTTTAAATACCGTTCTAATAAAAATTTATCAAAAGTAAATGGAAGCTTACGATATTCTTCCCACACCTTCTTTAATAGAAATAGTAACATACAAAGTAAAATTAAATTCTGTGGCATATATAAAAATAAAAGAATTGCGAAAAAGCAAGAAATCAATAATAGACTTTGATAACTCTGATATATAGGAAACAATTTCTCCAAAAATAATAGTAGTAATTTTGAACCATCTAAAGGATAAATAGGAATTAGATTAAAACATAGAAACGAAAGATGAAGGTTCAAAAAATACGGCTTATAAAAAACAAGTGTTATGATGTGATATGCGATGATTTGAAAAATAGGTCCCATGATTGTAATTACAAATTCTTCTTTTATAGGACGATTTAATTGTTCTTCAAAGATGGTGAGTCCCCCAAATGGAAGAACAATTATTTTTTTAATATTCCAACGGTAATAACAAGCAGTTATGATATGACCGCATTCATGACAGAAAAAAAGATAGAACAAAAATAAATATGGTTTAAAAAATCCTGTCATCAATGCAATCATGGTACAAAGAAAAAAGATGGGATGAAAGTATATTTTTTTAGCCATTAATATAATTCTTATAATCTAAGACTGCCCCATCTTTTTTAAATACAAGATATAACTCTTTACCATTTGCTTCTCCAATTGCACTTCCTTTTTCTACATAATCATATAATTTAACACTTAAATTTTTTACATTTCCATACCAACAGTCAATCCCATTGGCTTGTTGAATAATCAGTGTATCTCCATACCCCTCTTTTTCACCAATAAACACCACAATACCGCTTTCTAATGAAGGAATGAGTAAATCATTATCCACAGTCAATTTCACACCATCCTGGTACTTTTTAGTACTTTTATAAGTCAATTCTTCATTGAATACCGCTTTCGTAGGCTCTTCAATCAATTGATCAAAAAAAGGAATTGGACTTCCAAAATACTTCTGATAAGTTTGATTTAAACTAGCAAAACTAAAATTCTTCTCAAAAACATACTGATAAAACTGACTCTTCCACGTTGGATTTTTCTTTAATAACATAAAACACAACAACGTAATAATCACACATAACAAAAATCTTATTCCAAACCACAACAATTTCTTTTTATGTTTCTTCTGAATAATCGTTGTCTTTTTGTTCTGACCAACATGGTGATGTTTCTTCTTCATCTCTCTTTTTACACTTTCAATATCCATCTTATCACCTAATTAGATATATGAAAAAAAGATGGAAACATTCCATCTAATCAATCTTTGTAATATGATACTTATGAGAGAAAAAGTCTGTAATCCCATATAAAACAACTACATAAATCACATTCAAAAGTAAACTTGTCGTAATTCCACGAAATAACGAAAACCAAGAAAATGGTAAATATCCAATAATTACTAACACAAAAAACGATATTGAACGATAAAATGCAATTGCTAATACTGTCATTAAAGCAACATTAAAATAATTATTTGATAAAATATAATTCATCTTAGTAATAAAATATGCTGTCATAACAAACAAAAACAAATTTAAAATCAATGTATCTGTATACACAATATCATAAAAAAGTCCTAATACTGCAGCAATCTTATAATAATTCGCACGTTCTTTTTTTAAATATGGATAAATAATGACTAAAGAAACAATTGTAAAAAGTGGAAGAAACAAATCGCTATTGATTGAAACAAAATTACTGACAATACTTTCTAAAAAGAAAGAAATGACTGTAACAATAATCGCTAGTTGCATCTATTATGCCGCCCTTTTTAAAATAGTGACAAAACTTAAATCATCATAATCAACACTACTTGTCACTTCCACTGTTTTTGCTAAGTCAAAATTATCGGTTGTTACCTGTTTTACTTTTCCTACAACAGTCCCACTTGGGAAAGAGTCCCCCATTCCAGTTGTCGTTACTAAAGAACCCTCTGGGATTTCTGTATTATCGCTAATACCTTCCACAATAAATGTCTTCTTCTGTTGGTCATAACCAGATAATAATCCATATACAAACTTTTCTCCAACCTTAATTTTTACAGATGTCTTATTATTCACATCATCACTTGTAATTAATTTCACAGTACTATTAAAGTTTGTTACTTTGGTCACTTTTCCAATCAATCCCTCGCTGACAATTACTGGCATATCTTTCTCTACTCCATTGTAACTTCCTTTATCAATCGTAATTGTATTATACCAATATCCAAGATTACGATTCACAACAGTTGCATTCAAATAACTACTTTCTGATAATGTATGATTTAATTCTAGTGTCTTTTTTAAATTCTCAACTTCGCGTTCTAATTCTTCTTTTTCACTTTGAATTAAATCTGTCTCTTTTACTTTCTTTTCTAACTCTTGATATTTTTCGTATAAATTTTGCTTATCTTGATATTCTTCTATTTTATTTTTAAAAAATTCAACTGGTTTATAAATAATTTTAGAAACAGCCAGTGTCGCATCTTTAATTGACTTTTCAAATGGACTTAAATTTTCCTTGTTCATAATAATCGCATTTGTGATTCCTAGTACAAAAGCTACTACGAATACAGCAATCAAAATGATATATTTTTTATTTATTTTCTTTTTTTCGTACATAGAATCACCCTTACACATTATAATATAAAACAATAAATTTTTAAAGTGTTATCCGGTTATTTTCAAAAAAACTATAGTATTTCTCATTTCCAATAATAATATGGTCAATCACTTCAATTCCAAGCATTTTTCCTACTTTAACAAGCTGTGCAGTAAACACAATATCTTCTTTACTCGGTAGTACTTCTCCACTCGGATGATTATGAATACAGATGATAGAACTAGCACTCACTCGATAAGCTTCTTTAAATACTTCTCTAGGATGTACTAAACTACGATTTAATGTTCCAATAAATAACACTTTTTCGTGAATTAATTTTTTTGTTACATCTAAATAAACACAAATAAAATACTCTTGTTTTAAATTTCCCAATTTATCCCAATAATAAGACGCTACTTGATATGCATCTTCAAACTTCTGAAACAAAATAGGAGCTTTTTGTAACACTCTCTTTCCTAATTCAATTGCTGCGAAAATCGTACATGCTTTCGCATTGCCAACCCCTTTCATACGAGATAACGTCTGATAGGAACAATGCTGAAATCCGGATACTCCATCGATTTCTCTTAATATATATGAAGCAAGTACTTTCGCACTCATCTCTTTTGTCCCAGTTTTGAGTAAAATTGCCAACAGCTCTTCATTTGATAATTTTTCAACACCATAACACATTAAACGCTCTCGTGGTCTTTCTTCCTTCGGCATCTCTTTAATTTTTAAATTCAATCTCAATCCTCCTTATAATTTTCAAGTATCTTCTCATTAATATCATTGATCGTTTCTTGATCACTTACTTTCGTCAACATTTCATCCAATGTATTTAACTTCTCGATATATTCTTGATTTCGAATATAACCTTCCTTCTTATAAGTAACATACCCTAAAGAAGTAAAATATTCCTGCAACTTTGTAACATTTTCTTCTTTGGCAGTCAGTCCAATATAAACATGATACTGATTTTCTTCTAATCGATAAATATAATATGGCAAACTAATTACACTTTTTTCCATATTTTCTTGGCTAGAATATACACCATATTGTAAATAGTATACTTTTAAAGAACTCGTCGTTTGAAACACACTTGTTGTCTCACTCGTCGTATGATACTCATCACACATTGTCTTGCCAATCACAAAACCAATCGCAATCGATAAAAAGATAGGTATCAAATATGCTTTTTTCATAATATCACCATCTTCATTATGTCATATGATCATTTGTTTTTTTGTCATATTTTAGAAAATTAAAAAAGAATCAAATTTAATTGATTCTTTTATTGATTCAAATATTCAATTACTTTCTCATTTAATAAGTCAATCGTAATTTCTTCTTTTTCTCCCCCACGATGCTTGATTTCAATCGTTCCTTCACTAGCTTTCTTTCCAACTGTAATTTGAACTGGGATTCCAATTAACTCCATATCTTTAAATTTTACACCTGGTCTTTCATTACGATCGTCATAAATGACTTCAAATCCCATACTCTCAATAGATTGATATAGTTTATCTGCAATCGTTTTTTGAACATCATCTTTTGGATTAATGACAACAAGAGCAATTTCAAATGGAGCAATTTGCACTGGCCATGCGATTCCCATATCATCAGCTCTCTGTTCTGCGACAGAAGTCATAATACGGGCTAAACCAATTCCATAACATCCCATAACAACTGGTTTCAATTTATTCTCATGATCCAAGTAATTTAATCCTAGACTCTCTGAATATTTTGTACCTAACTTAAAAGTATTTCCACATTCAATTCCTTTTTTAAATGTTAGTTTCGCACCACAATTTGGACATAAATCGCCTTCTTTTACATGAATGATATCACCAATTTTCTTTACTTTAAAATCTTTTAAATTGACATTTTTATAGTGATAATCCGTCTGATTTGCTCCTACGATAAAATTCTTCATCATTTGAACATGACGATCCATGATAATTGGAATAGAAAGAGAAATAGGTCCAGCAAAGCCCACACTTGCTTTAGTAACTCTTTCCACCTCTTCTGGTAGTGCTAAAACAGCTTCCTTCGCATTTAATAATTTTTTTAGTTTCTCTTCATTTAAATCACGATCTCCAGGAATTAAACAAGCATAAAATTTACCATCTATTTTATAAATTAATGTCTTTACAAAACGGCTTTTATCTTCCTGTAAGAAAGATGCGATTTCCGCAATTGTTCCAGCATTAGGAGTATGAACTAATTCTAATTCTTTTTCCTCTTCATAGCTTTCTGTCTCATCGACAATACATGTACTTACCTCTAGATTCGATGCATAATCACAATTAGAACACAGTACAAGAGTATCCTCTCCAATATCTACAACTGCTTGAAACTCTTCTGATAGATTTCCCCCCATCGCACCAGTTCCGGCTTTTACAATCTTATAATTTAAACCAACACGATCCATAATATTTTGATAAGCGTGAAACATCTTTTGATAAGACTTATCACAAGCCTCGTCATCTACATCAAAACTATATGCATCTTTCATCATAAATTCACGAGTACGTATAAGTCCAAAACGTGGTCTTGGTTCATCGCGATATTTATTAGCAATTTGATAAATATTAAATGGCATATCTTTATAAGAATGAATCATTTCCTTAGCAGCATAAACGAATAATTCTTCATGAGTAGGACCTAATACATAGCCACGATTATAACGATCTTTTAAAGAAAACATATCATGTCCAAATACATCTTTTCTACCACTTTGTACATAGTAATCTTCCGGAATTAAAGATGGCATCAATAATTCTTGTGCCCCAGCCTTATTCATCTCCTCACGAACAATGTTTTCAATCTTTTTTAATACTCTAAGTCCAAGTGGCATAAATAGGTAAATACCAGTTCCTACTTTTTTAATCATTCCACTACGGACAAAGTAATTTCCACTTCTTGTTTCTTCGTCTTTCGCATCTTCTCTTAATGTATAAAAAAACTGATTACTTAATCTCATATAAAACGCTCCCTCATAACCAATATTATACTATGTAAAAGATAAAATGTAAATTATGAAAAAAGGCATATTTTTACAATATTTTAAAGAAAAGTATAGTATATAGATATCTCTACTCCATCATTCATTTCTGTTCCTATATCCTTTCATTCCTTTTCATTTTCGAACATCGTAAAAACACAACCTACTGATTCGGTTGTGTTCTAAGACGAATTTGTTTATCTGTTTTTGAATTTTCAGAATTTTCAACTACTTGTTCTTTCGAAATAAAATTCAATAAATAACGTATTGTCTCTTTAATATAAAGATACATATCTTGAATAGGAACTTGATAATATTCAGAAATCTCTGAAATAGACATTACTTTTGTAGTTTGAAATCCGTAAAATAGATTTAAAACAGTATACTGTGACGCAGATATTTCTTTTCCGTTTTCATCTAATATTTGTTGTACTATTAAGCGTAATGGACGTAAATCGCTTTCTTTTACTTCTTCCTGATCATCTCTTAAAGCTGTAAAAGAATCAGCAATTGGTCCTTCTGATAAAGCATCAGAATGAACAACTAAATAAGTTCCATGCTGTAATAACTCTTTGGTTTTTGAAATAGAAAGATGTTGTTCTTGGGCTAGTTTTGCTATTGTCTTTTTCGGTTTCGTAATCCCGTAGTATTCATCTACAATTCTTCTTTCAGGTGGAGTAAGTACATATTGATTAAAAGAAAATTTTTCTTTTACTTGTTGAACATGACGTTCTAATTCTGATAATTGTGATTGCTGTTCTTTTTCTAATTTTTTAAGACGTTTTAAAGAATAATAAATCTGTTGTAAAATTGTATGCTCACTAAAACTTGGATATTTCTTTTGAATTTCTGAAATTGTATGTCTATGACAACCAATTCCATAATATAAAATTAGAAATTGTCTTGCTTGGTGCGGAATACTAGAATATTTTTTCAGTAACTTCTCAATGGTGTTTGGTAAAACAGAATCTAAAGCATGAATCACTGCTTCTTTTTTCAAAACAGTTTGTCTTTTCTTTGTATAGCTTGGTAAAGGCTGTCCATTACGAGTTGCGATATCACATTTTTTTAAAAAATTTACAACATTTAAATAACAAGAATATCCATTACAGCTTTTTCTATCTTTTTGTTCTAGTATTTCGATAAATTTCTTTTGATCAGGAAGTGGAATATAAGGTTCATATACATAATATAAATCTAATAATTGTTGATCATTCAAATTAATATACTGATCATTATTCCTTTTTTGCTCTAATAAAGGACTTCCTGATTTTAATTCTATTTTTACTTTCTCATAGTAAGTCCAAATAGTATTTTTCTTAATATCATTTCCTACTTTTTGATATACTTCCTCCCAACTATTAGAAGATATAATCGCATCCATCACAACTTGTTTAGCCGGGCTGAAATGATCACGATACTTTATATATAGATCTTTTATTTCTTCTTTTCCTGATTGAAAACGTTCTGTTTTCATTTTGACACCTCATTCCCCTGTTTTTTTGCTTATTATATAGAAAAAAATAAAAATTGTAAAGAAAAAACTGATAAATCAGTTTTCTATAAGCTCAATGTAAAAAATAATAATAAATCATGTAGTAGTTGATCTTTCTCATCATCTTGAAATAAATTATGAGTTCCTTCTGGATAAGTACGGTAATCGATGTTTTGATAACTAAGACTCATAAGTAAACTTTTCATTTCGTTTCCATATCCTCTTGTGATATCTTTTAAACCAACACCAATGAAGATAGGTAAATTTCGTCTCTTTAAATAATACGTTCCTTGATGATGAATCATATATCCAACCTCACATAGATGGTATAATCCTTTTGTCGTATATAAAAATGGAAATTGAGAATTACTTTTCTTTTCTACTTTTTTATAAAAACATTGATTCAGAAATATATTTTTAAAAAAAGTTGGTGTTACCATCGATAAATATTTATCGATGAATCTTTGTCGTTTTAGACCATTAAATAGTGCAATTGGATTAATCATAGCACAAGCGCGGATATGACCATCATATTCCTTTAGAAAATTAACAGCCATTAAACTACTATAGTCATGTGTTACAACAAAAAATGATAATCCCGAATGTAACCTAGAAATGGCCTCTATTACTATGTGAATATCTTGCACAAGTCCATTTGCTCCATCTTTTCCTAAATAACCTGCTTCCGATTCAATACGTACACTTTTTCCTGTCCCTCTATGATCATAACTAGCACAGATAAATTGTTCTTTTGTGAAATATTCATAAACAGAGGTAAACATATCTTGGGTTTCATAAATCCCTGGAATAAATAAAATAATACCTCGTGGATTTCCCATTGGAGTTGCAATCGTAATAGATAATTGAAATTCATTATCATGGGCAAATGTAGTTGTAGTATTTAAATTCATATAATCCCTCCTCTTTATTTTAAGTTTTCAAATCCACTTCGTTTAAATAACTTTTCTAAATCATAATTCGTAAAAAATACAGTTGTTGGCCTTCCATGAGGACAATTAAATGGATTATCACAATTTCTTAAATCGTAAATTAACTGTTCTATTTCCTTCATATCAACATATTGATTGGCTTTGATAGCGTGTTTACAACTCATCATAGTTGCTACTTTTTCGTTAAACTTTTCAATTGAAAAATGTTTTCCTTCTTGAATCATAATTTCAATTATTTTACGAATACTTTCTTCTACATAATCTTTTGGTAACCATGCTGGATGTTCTTTAATTAATAGTGATTGATAACCAAATTCTTCTACAACAAATTTTAATTCTCTTAAAATATCTAATTTTTCTTTTATTAAAATAAATTCAGAACTAGAAAGTTCAATCGTAATTGGAAATAAAAGTGGTGTTGATGCAATATTAGGATTCCCCATTTTTTTCATATAATATTCATAATTGACTCTTTCTTTTGCAGCATGTTGATCAATTAAAAACATTCCTTCTTCATTTTGACAAATAATATAAGTTCCATGAACGATTCCTACAGGATACATCTCTGGCATTCTTTTCTTCATTTCTATTTCTTGATTATTTTCTTTTTGTGATTCTACTAAAATTGTTTCTTCATCTACTTCTTCTATAAAATCAGAATTGATTGGAATATCTTCTTCAAAAGTGATGATTGGTTCTGTTGGTTCAGAGATTTCTTTTTCTAATGTTAACGTCTGCTCTACATACTTAGGACGTGGTATTTCCTCTTTTGGATTCATTTCTACTTCAGCATTTGGAATCAAGTTTTTGTGATGTAACTGTTCATGAATCATATTAGTAATTAATTCTTTTAATTCTTCTAGTTTACTAAATTTAATATCCATTTTTGTTGGATGTATATTCACATCTACTAAGCTAGAATCAACATGTATTTCTAATACGACAATTGGATATCTCGTATCTGGTTTGAATGAATGATAAGCATCGTTAATCACACGATTTAATTCTTGATTTCTAACAACACGACCATTGACAATCGTTACCATATGATTTCTAGAAGAACGATGTACTTCTGGCATAGAAATATATCCATAGATCGTATAATCTTCATCACTTGCACTTACTTCAATCATTTTACGAGCAACACTTAACCCATATACAGCTTTAATTGTCTTTAATAAATGATTTGTTCCATCTGTGTTTAATATCTCATTGTCATTATTGCTAAGTCGAAATTTAATATCTGGATGAGATAGTGCGATTTTATTGACATAATCTGTAATACTACCTAATTCAGCATATAAACTTTTTAAATGTTTTAAACGTGCTGGTGTATTATAAAATAGATTGTTTACTTGAAAAATAGTTCCTTTTCTTGCATCTCCGCGTTCCACTGAGATCAATTTTCCACCACTTATTTTTACAATTGTACCTACATCTCCAGTAGAGGTCGTAAGGGTTACTTCACTAACGGATGCGATAGATGGAAGTGCTTCTCCACGAAAGCCTAATGTTTCAATTCGATATAAATCATCTTCTGATGTCAATTTACTCGTCGCATGGCGTCCAAAAGCATTCACCGCATCTTCTTTATCCATTCCCGTTCCATTATCTGTTACTTTTATTTCTTTTGTACCAGCATCTTTTAATTCTATTTTAATTTCTGTTGCTTCTGCATCAATACTATTTTCTACCAATTCTTTTACAACAGAACTACAACGTTCTACCACTTCTCCTGCTGCAATTTTATTGGCTAAAATTTCATCCATAATATGAATCTTTGCCATTTATATCACCATTTTCATTTTACCACAAAATTCCTGTTTTTCATTTAAAAAAGTAGTCGTTATAAAACGACTACTGCATATTTCATTAAATTATAAATTGATTCAAACTTTTGTTTTAAAATAATTTTTCTTCCACTCCATGGATCTAATACAATATAATTTCCAGTAATGGAATTATATCCAGTTAATAACACAACATGTAAATTTAAAGGAACTTCTCCATCCCATGATGTTGGGTAATTAAAATTAGATGTAACATATACAACCACTGGTTTTCCTTGACGAATATAATTCTTTAAAGTGTCTACTCCATTCCCTGAAATATCTTGTACACTTCCATAATCTAATCCAAATCTAGTTAATGCATCAGGTGCGATCCAATGCGTCACATTTTTTGGTTCCAAATCAAAAATAGAATGAATAAATCCTTGATGTGGATCTGTATCATGTTTTGGCATTGCAGTTGCAAAAGAGTGCAAATTATGCTCTGTAGCAAGTCCTTTATACTGTAAAGCCATTAATAATGAAGCCGCCTCACATCCATTATAAACTTGATTCACTTTTTGATTAATAAAAGGAATTCCGGTGACTTCAATATAAGCTTCCTCAATCTTACGACGTTCTTCTTCCTCTTTTCTTTTCTTCTCTAAGGCAATTTGTCTTTGACGTTCTCGTTCCTCAGCTGCCTTTCTTTTTTGTTCTTCTTCTTTTTTAGTAATTGCCTCATTCACTAACTGAAACTTTTCTTCATATTTCCCGATAACCCATGTTTGTGGTATATTTTTCATAAATTGATATACATCTTGATACTCATTCCTTGTCACATCCGAACGCACAGTCATTAACTGTTCGTCTTGAAATAAACTTTTTAACTTAGAAATTGCTGTCTCTGTTTGAGATAATTGTTGCATTCCGAATTGAAATGATTCTTGTAGCAATTCTTGCCATGTTGGTGCAAGTTTAGAAAGTTTTTCCTGAAATGCTAATAAGTTGTCTTTTGTGATTTCTTCTTTTATCACTTGATTTTCAAAAAAATGATTAAGTTCTTGTTGTAAATCGTAAAACGTTTGAATTTTTTGATATTGTTTCTCTAATTTTTCCTTTTCTGATCCAGAACTCATCGCTTGAATTTGTTTTTTTAAACTCTCTAATTCTTTTTTTGTGATATCCAATCTCGGTTTCGTTTGTTGATCATCCACATATAACTGATTTAACATTTTTTCAGCACGACTCATCATCTTTTGTTCTAATTCTATTTTTTCTTCCCGATCCACTTCACTTGCATACCAAAAACCAGCACCAATTCCCAGTCCTGCCAAACACAAAAGACAAATTATACCAAGAATTTTTTTCATACTCCTATACTCCTTTACCATATTCTATTACAACCAATATATTCATTGGACTGCGAATATGATATTTACCTCTTTTAAGTCACAGAAAGCAGCGATCTTGAAATACAACAAAACAATTACCTAAATACCCATTTTACGGTAACTCTTTGTACATAAATAAATCGTGCTTCATACCCTCACCTATTTTCTGTTACTATTAGTATAGCAAATTATCTACGAGATGAGAAGTCATTTGGAAATACAAATAATAAAAAAGATGCAATATGCAAAACAATATTGACATCGTTTCAAAATAAAAATAAAATAAATTTATAGAAAGGAGAGTGTTAATATGTGTAAGAAAATTAAAACTTTGAAAGATTTCAACTATGATTACAAAGCCTATGCTAATTATTTAGAATCAGCTGAATGTGCTAATGATAATGGATATGATATTCTAGTAGATGTTCCTGGAGGTAATATTTACGAACGAACAGATGGAGATTGGACTAAAGGACATGGACATAAAAATGTAAAAAATGGATATGACCGTGATAAAGATTCTGAAAGCAGTAAAAATCGAAAATGGAAGAATCCTTGGTTTATATACATTGAGCGTTTAAATTTAACTCCAGAAGAAATTTTATTTTTACAAAACCATTATAATGACATAAAAAATAAAAGCAATGATAAAGCAGAAAACAGTTCATTTGTGAAAAAATTAAAATAAAAGGATTTTTTTCAATGGAAAAAATAATCAGAATCATTTATGATAAAAGTATAAAACATAGCCTTTTAAACCTAACCGACATTATGAATATACTAGCATTAGTCATTTCTAATAAACAATTAGATAATTATATTTCTAATATAGAAGTTCAAAAAAAAAGATGCAAAACAACTGCTTCTTATTCTGAATATAACAAAAAAATTATAATATATAAAGAAGCAGTCATGTCAATGATTCAAAATCTTTGCAACAATTTACGAATCATTAATAATTTAGAAAAAACATTATATATAAATTTATCAATATTCCAAGTTATTTTACATGAAATAGAACATGCTAATCAGTTAAAAAAAATAATGACCGTAAACGATTTAGAAACATTTATTATCAGAATATCTCGTTTAGTTAATTTCAACAATTCATATTTATATGAATATGCTCCACATGAAAGATTTGCAGAAATCATATCATATACTGAAATAAAGAATATGTTATACTATATAATTGATGAATTAAATGAGTTACCTTCTATTATCAATACAGAAATATTGCAAAGGTTATTAAGAGGATATCATTTTTCTAATGACATGATCCAATACCCGATAAATACATATTTTCAAATCGGAGAAAAAGCAAAATTACTAGAAGTGTTTGAATGGTATTCCCAAAACAATAAAACAGCTTTTTTACAAGTTGCAAAACAGTATAATTATCAAGACAGATTGTTATATGGTTTTCCAATATCAACTGATGAATATTTTTGTTCAATGAAAAAATTAATTTTTTCATTGAATTCTTATTTTAGCAACAGAATCAACATAAAATTATAATATAATCAAAAGGAGATATTTACTATGAAAATAGAAACAGAAGAATTACAGTTCAACAATCACGGTGAAAAATATCCTGACGGATACAGAATAGTATATTTTTATCATGATCATTATTTAGTTGGCGAATATTGTAAAACGATTGAAGGATTCATGATTGGACTTTCCGATTGTAATCCCATATTGGATGAAACTGATATTCCAAATTTTATATCCATTGAAGATTTACTGGTGAAAAGCTTAATTAGAGCAAATAATGCAGAAAGAATTGCTCTGTATAAAACTGATGGAACATATATTGCATCACTAGACAATAAATCTATGAAATTAAAATAAATAGTATATGAAACTACATCATATACTATTTATTTAATCCATTTCTTGTAAAAAATCATATAAGTTTTGGGCCACTTGATGTGGTAATATTTCTTCTAATTCTTTTACAGATACTGTTTTTAGTTTTGATGTGGAATGATATTTTTTGAGAAGTTGTTTTCTTCTCTTTTCTCCAATCCCTTCTACATGATCTAAGACACTCTCTAAAGCACCTTTACTACGTAATTGTTGATGATAATGAATTGTAAAATTATGGACTTCATCTTGCATTCTTTCCAAATAGTAAAACAAATTACTGCGTTTATCAATATCAATTTCTTGTAATGGATCAAAAGCTAATAATTTACTTGTTGCATGATGATTATCTTTTTTTAATCCAACAACCGGAATTTGCATTCCTAACGATTCTAATACTTCTCTTGCTACATTAATTTGTCCTGTTCCACCATCCACAATAATTAGATCAGGTCGTTCTAAGTTATCTTTTAATACACGGAAATATCTACGGTAAATCGCTTCTCTCATCGTTCCATAATCATCATTCTTATCAACACTAATTTTAAATTTACGATAGTCATTTTTACTTGGTTTTCCATTTTTAAATACAACCATACCCGATACATTATAACTTCCAAATAAATTAGAATTGTCGAATAATTCAATCCGATTTAATTGTTCTAAATGTAAAATATCTTTTAATTCATCATTGGCACCAATTGTTCTTTCCTCATCTCTTTGAATCAATTCAAATTTTTCATTTAAAGCAATCTCTGCATTCTTACAAGCCATATCTACTAACTTCTTTTTTACTCCACGTAATGGAACATGTATTGGTACTTCTAAGTAGCTAGATAATTCTTCTATCCCAGAAATTTCTTTCATCATAATTTCTTTTGGTAGTAAAACATCTTTCTCATAAAATGTTGCGATATACCTAGAAACTTCATTTTCTACTTCATCTACTAATGGAAAAATTGCAGAATGTCTCTCTAATATTTTTCCACCACGAATAAAAAATACTTGCATGGATAAATAGCCTTTATCTACATAGTAACCAAATACATCACGAGCGGTTATATCATTGATTTCAACTTTTTGTTTTTGTAGTGTAATTTGAACATAGTCTAGCAATTCTTTTAATTCTTTGGCGCGTTCAAAATTTAAGTTCTTACTTGCTTCATACATATCTGTTTCTAATTTTTGAATAACAAAAGAAGCATCTCCTCTTAAAAACTTTAAAATTTCCTCTTCCAAATCTTTGATACGTTCTTTTGATACTTGATTTGTACAATAACCTAAACACTGTCCAATATGGTAATAAAGACATGGCTTTTTTTGATATGTACGACATTTACGTAATGGATAAATACGGTTAAGTAAATTGACTGTATTACGTGCAGCTGTTACATTTGGATAAGGACCAAAAATACGAGTTTGGTTTTTTCTTTTACGATTGACATTACGAACAATACTAAGACGTGGTACTGGTTCGTTTGTAAGTTCGATATAAGGATATCTTTTATCATCTCTTAATAATATATTATATTTTGGATCATATTTCTTAATTAGATTTAACTCGAGTACGAGAGATTCTTTTTCACTACCAACTACAACGTATTCAAAGTCTCTAATCTCACTGACTAATCGTGCAGTTTTTCCAGTATGAGTTCCTCTAAAATAAGAACTGAGGCGATTTTTTAACTTTTTTGCTTTTCCAACATAAATAATTGTTCCATTTTCATTTTTCATCAAATAACAACCTGGTTTATTTGGAACTAAGCTTAACTTTTCTTTTAACATAAATCCCCTCCTTATTTTCTTTTTTGTTTTTGTCTTTCTTTTTCCTCACTCGCTAAATACTTGTATACTTTACTTGCTACATAATAAATACCCATCATAGCAAAAGATGAAAATCCTACCTGATTATTATGAAGTCCTGATAATAAGCCACATGACATAAGCAATTTTGCAATATAAGAAATTTTCTCATTTTGTTTTACTGAATCTTCTTCATGTTCTTTGATATAAAGAGCAGCTTGTAATAATGCAAGAGTACCAGCATCTCCAATAATATTTAAATAACATTCATTGGCATAATGAATAAATGCGATTCCAAGACAAACAGCACTTACTCCTATTTTTACTTTTCGATATGCTTGTTTTTCTGCTTCTTTTCTAGATTGTTCTGTCAAAGAATCGGTAATACTATGTTTCCACATGTAAGAAAAGGCATTCATATCACTTGTTGGATATAAATTTCTCGTGGTTTTTTCACTATTTAAAATATCGATAAATGCTTGTACTTCTTCTTCTGTTGGTTCTGAATAAGAACTTTCCTCATGATTAGATAAAATAAATGACTTTATTTTTTTGACTTCCTCTTCATTTGGTTGTGATAAATTTATTTCAACTTGAATTAACGCATCTAAAACTCGTTTATACTGTAACATTGCTTGTTCTAACTGTATTGGAGTTGGATCTTCTAAATCAAATACATCGCGATATAATGAAAATATATTTTCCAAGTCTTGATTTGTAATATCTAAATATGATTGTAATATACCATTATCATTCATCTTCTTTAAAAAGGATAACATTTCATCCTCTGTAAAAACAATGATATCTTCATTTTGTACCATAATATCCCTCTTTCGTGTTCCTATTATAACACAGAAAAATAAAAATGCCTATTCAAAGCATTTTTATCCACTTTTTCTAAATCTATTATACGTGAATTACTTTCTTCTATAAATTCAAACTATGAGTCATTGCCTTCCAATAATATAACATCCTCTATTTCATCATAACTAGGTAAATGTTTTAGCATTGCATCTTTAATTTCTTTTTTATAAAATGGAATTTCTTCAAATCGATCTAATGGAATCCATTCCAAACTAGAATCTAAAATAGGATCTTCTGTCTTTACGAAATATATATATTCTAGTGGTTTCGTATTAACATCATATACTCTTCCTCTTCTCACTTGAATGTGTAATCCATATTTCATCAAGAAGTTTCTTACTAAAGCCTCTTTTAAAAATTCATCTTGAATCACAATTCCACCTGGCAATTGATATTGATCTTTTACTTTCTCTAACAAAATTTTATTTTCTTTGATAAAAATTCCTCTTACATACATTTTATCATACATACGTCTCACCTATTAATAGTTTATGTTGTTTCTTTTCTTTTTTTGACAAGATTGATATAATAAATACTGAGGTGTTCTCATGAGAGGAATTGAAACAGAATATATCCATGAAATAGAGATTAAAAAATCAAGATTTATTGCCCTTATTGTGCCTATTTATCATGTAGATGATGTAAAGAAAAAATTAGAACAAGTAAAAAAAGATTATCCCGGAGCAACCCATTACTGTTATGCATATATTCTTTTACAAGAAAAGAGATGCAGTGATGATGGAGAACCTTCTAAAACTGCAGGTCAACCTATTTTAAATGTCTTAGAAAAACAACAACTTTCCTATGTTTTAGCAATCGTCATTCGTTATTTTGGCGGAATTAAATTAGGAGCTGGTGGACTTGTCCGTGCTTATACAAATGCAGTAATTCAAGTCTTAGAAAAAGCACATATTTACCCAATGGGATTAAAAAAACATATCAAAGTAACTTTTTCATACGAATTTGAACAACAATTTTTAAAACAGTATTCTAGTTTTGAAATAATTCAAAAGACTTATTTAGATATCGTTACTTATGAAGGATATCTCGATGAGGAAAAAATAGCTTCTTTATTGCAACAAAAACATGTTCATGTAGAAATACTAGAATCTTGTTATCGTATCTTAAAAGACTGAAATGCTTTATCATTTCAGTCTCATTTTTTTGTCTTTTCTTTCACTTTTTTACAATAATGTGACATAGAAAAATAAACAATTGGTAAAAGAATTCCTTGATAAATAAAAGAAAAAGGAATTGCCCAATTAGAAAGTGTTGAAATTTCTTGTAAACTTTTATCAAAATCTTCTTGATTTTCCATTGCGTGAAAAATTTTTAAGTTCATATAGATCAAAGTCATTCCAGCAATTGCTCGTACATACTCTTCCTGATATATTTGATCAATTACAGGAACACTAAAAACTCCAGTAATTAATATTTTTAACAATAAATTGATTCTTTTTTCTTCTTTTTCTTGGAGTGCATAATCATTCATTTGACTCACAGCATATTTCCATGCGAAAGATAGAGAATTAAGAATATCACTTTCATAAACTCGTGATTCTTCTACTTCTTCCGTATTTAATATGTCGATAAAAGATTCGATTTCCTCTTCTGTCGGTTCTGGATATCCTTCAATATGATTTAAAAAATCACTATTCAATATATAAGTAATAACTTGCATTTCTTCTTCTGTAGCAATATCAAATTCAGAGACTGATTGCATTAATGAAACAACTAAGTTTGCCCAATACATATGATACTTTGTTAATTCTGTTGTATATTTTATATAAAGTTCTTTGGTTTCAATAAAAGATTGATACTGTAAATAAAGATCATCTAAATAGTCAAAAAGTTGTCCCATTTGCTGATACATCTCTTCTACTTCTTTCATAGCATAAGAAAATTCATTCAATGTAATGTTTTGTTCATAACAACGTTTAATGAATGCATGTAACTCATCAAGAGAATATATAATTTCCATATGATTTTCCTTCTTTATCTCATATATTGCTTTCCGGCTTCTTTTTTAAAATGAGAAGAAAGTAATAATGCAAGTGGAATTGATACAATAGAAATCGGAGTTAAATGAGAATCGATACATCCATACAAAATACCCCATATCATAAAATACTTTGACAAATAAGAAATATTTTCATACTTCTGTTGTAATGTTTTATAATGATCGTTAAATACATGGTATGCAGTCATACAAGTTAAAAGCATTCCAGATACACCAATTGTAGAGAGCATTGACCTAAAATAAATAGAAGAAAAAGCACAAAGAGATGTAATTCCAGTAAATAATAACATCGTTTTTACTTTGGCATTCTCATCACCTATTTGATTTTCCCAATAATCTGCTGTTGCGAATTTCCATAAACAAGAATAATAAGATAATTCTTCGTTGTTAGTACGATATTCTTGATATGTCAATATGTCTATCATTGTCTGTACTTCTTCTTCTGAAACTGGTAAGAGTTCTCCTTCTATCTCTTCTATATGATTTAAAAAGTCTGTTAAAAAATAAACTTCTTGTGATGTCGGTATTGAAAAACTCTGAATGATATCTTCCATTTTCGCACTTAACTCAAAAATATTTTTATTTTCGGGAATTTCCTCATATTGTTTTAGAAAAGCTTCAATTTCTTCTGGTTGAAAGGCATTTGCTGCTAATAATTCTTTTTGATACTGCTTCATATTTCTACTCCTCTTTTTTTATTGTAACATATATTTTTTAAATGATAACAATATTTCTTTTTTTCGGAGGAAAAATAACTAACGCCATTCTTTTCTCTTTTGTTTTGGTCTAACAAATTGGTGCAGAAGACGTTCTTTGATAGAATATAATACTTCTTTTTCTTGTTCTATCTCTTTTATTTCTTTTGGCTGTTCTTCACAGTATGTATTTGCCATTAAAAGATAGACATGTTCTAACATCCAAATATCTTCTCCATCAACACTAGAAGATGAAATTCGTTTCATTTCTCTGTTTACTAAATCAGGGTATTTAAAAATTGTTGTGATCATGTGAATTTCTTTTTCAGTTAGTTCATCTTGAAAATGCCATGCTTTTAAAATATGATCTAAGGAACAAGATGGAAATCCATCGATTGCTCCATAAATATTTCCGTCTGTTTCTAAAAGTTCTCCATTCTCTAAGTTTTTGATTTTATCTTGTTCATACATCCCAATCAGTGGTGTAATTACACCACAATTATTTTTGATTCCTAAGTATATGTCTTTTCTTTTTATCATAAATAAGTCCTTTCTAAGCACAAAAAAGCAGTATGTATATACACACTACTTAAAACATACTGCTTTTAACAAACTACATACTACTTATTTTGATTCATTTGTTTCATTACTTCTTCTGCGAAGTTTTCTTCACGTTTTTCAATTCCTTCTCCAACTTCAAAACGAATCATTTTTACAATCGTACCACCATTGTTTTTTACATATTGTGATACTGTAACATCACCATCTTTAACAAATGGTTGTTCTGCCAAACAAATTTCTTTATAGAATTTTTGAATTCTTCCTTGTACCATTTTCTCAGCAATTTCTTTTGGTTTTCCTTCATTCATTGCTTGTTCTGTTAATACTTCTTTTTCATGATTTACAACTTCTTCAGGTACTTCTTCTTTGGTTACATATTGTGGTCTCATTGCAGCCGCATGCATTGCAACATCACGTGCTACTTCTTCATTTGCTCCATCGATTACTGTTAATACTGCAATTTTTCCTCCCATATGAATATATGCACCAAAATGTTCAGAATCCTTCTTCTCTACTTTTGCGAAACGACGGAAACTTAATTTTTCCCCAATTTTAGCAATTTTTGCAACAAGTAAATCATTTAATCCATCTTCTTTTAAAACATCTTCTACATCTGTTGCATCTGTCTTTAAAACAGTATTTAAAATAGAATCTACTAATTCTTTAAATTCTGGGTTTTTTGCAACAAAATCTGTTTCAGAATTTACTTCTACAATTGCAGCTTTATTTCCATCGATTTTAATTTCTGCAAGTCCTTCTGCAGCAATACGATCTGCTTTCTTAGCTGCTTTAGAAATCCCTTTTTCTCTTAACCAATCGATAGAAGCTTGCATATCTCCATTATTTGCTTCTAATGCTTTTTTACAATCAAGCATTCCAGCACCTGTTTTTTCTCTTAATTCTTTTACGGCACTAGCACTTACCATATTATTTCCTCCTCTTTACAAAAGTTAGATGATAAAAATCATCTAACGTTTTTTATTTTAAAGCATCAATTAGTTCTGCTTTTTTCATTGTTGAGTATCCTTTAATATCTTTTTGTTTTGCTAACTCGCGAAGTTGACTTACAGTCATTTTAGATAAATCAGTATCAGTGGCTTTTTCTTCTTTTTTTGTTTCTTTTACTTCTACCTCTTTTACCTCTTCTTTTGTCACTTCTGCTTCTTTTTCTTCTTTTACGTTAGAATTATTTTCTTTTACCTTTTTATCAAATGGTTTTTTGAAACTACGTTTTTCAAATCTCTTTGGTTCTTTACGTTTTACACTATCTACAGCACGAGCCATGATTTCACTTGCTTGTGATTTATCATCAGCTTTTACATATTCGTTCATTTTTCCACCAGTTACTTCGCAAATTGCATTTGCCATAACTCCAGTAATTAAACGTACTGCACGAATTGCATCATCGTTTCCTGGAATTACATAATCAACATCATCTGGATCGCAATTCGTATCTACAATTCCAAATACAGGAATTCCAAGAATTCTAGCTTCGTGAATTGCATTTGCTTCTTTAGATGGATCTACAATATATAATGCATCTGGTAATTTATGCATTTCACGAATACCACATAATAATTTATTTAATTTGTCGTACTCTTTCTTTAAACCAATTACTTCTTTTTTAGGTAATACATCAAATGTACCATCTTTTTCCATCTTTTCAATTTCTTCTAAACGTTTTACTCTTCTACGAATGGTTCTGAAGTTTGTTAAAGTTCCTCCTAACCATCTTTCTGTTACATAGTAACTATTAGAACGAATTGCTTCTTCTTTAATTGCTTCTTGTGCTTGTTTTCTTGTTCCAACAAATAAAACCTTTCCACCATTTTCTGCAATTTTCTTTAGAGCTGCATAAGCTTCTTCAATCTTTTCTGCAGTTTTCTCTAAATCGATAATGTAAATATCATCTCTTGAAGTATAAATATACTCCTTCATTTTTGGATTCCAACGTTTTGTTTGATGTCCAAAATGAACACCAGCTTCAAGTAAATAACTCATTGACACAACTGTCATATTTTCATTCCTCCTTTTGTTAAGCCTCCATTGTTTCGAAACGACACCACCAATCGGCACTAGGCGCCGAAATTCACAATGTGTGTAATAAAAAGCCATAACTAATATACCACAAAATATTTGGAAATAGCAAGAAAAAAATCATCTTTTCAAAGGAAAGATGAGAATTTACTTTTTAATATATGATAATGTTTTTTGTTTCTCGTGTTCCTTTAAAGTAAAAATATGATTTCCAACTTCGAAAGAATAATCAGAAGTAAGTGAAATATCTCTTTCTGTATTTAATAAATAACGAGTGTCATTCCATACAAAGGAATATAACCCTTCTTTAATACGATGCATATAAAAATACAAATCGTTATTTTCATTACTTACCATAATATCAAAGTTACAATACTCTGCTTCTAAATATTCGTGTTCTTTTGTTTCTTGTTTCATAAATATCTCCTTTCGCTGCATTAAAAATATGCGGATAAAAAAAGAAATATGACAATTTCTTTTTTATAACATTTCTGACAATTTATTTCTGATTTTTGTACTCACTGTACTCATGTCTGTTTTTCCTTTTAATTTTGGAGTGACTTCTTTCATAATACGCCCCATATCTTTCATACTTTCTGGGCTTATTTCCAAAAATGCTGCATCGATGATTTGATCTACTTCTGCCTCGCTTAATTGTTCTGGCATATATTCTTCTAAAATTTTAATTTCTGCATTTGTCTGATCGATCAAATCCTGACGATTTCCCTTTTCAAATTCTGTGATTGATTCTTTTCTTGTCTTAATTTGTTTTGCGAAAATTCCAATGACATCTTCATCTGTCAATTCTTTTTTCTGATTAATTTCTTCTAACTGCATTGCTCCTTTTACCATACGAAGTACGGTTAATCTCTCTTTATCTTTTTCTTTCATAGCAGTTACAATATCTTTCAAAACTCGTTCTTTCACAAGTATCCCTCCATTCACAAAAGAAGCCTTACGGCTTCTCAAATTAGTTGTAACTTCTTTCCCTACGTTCCTTTTTACGACTATTCTTTCTAGCCTCTTCTTTACGAATTCTTCTTTTTACTCCAGGTTTTAAATATCCTTCCTGACGTTCACGCACTTTTTTAAGGGAGCCGTTTTTAATGCCTCTTTGTTTCATCATTCTTAAAGCACTATCGAGTCCATCTTTTCTCACTACTACTCTTTCCATGACATTTCCCTCCCTTCTTTTGCTAGAGCTATTATACCATGTTTATCCCCTATTTTCAACAAAAAGATAAGAAATATAAGAAATTTGTCAAATCATCACATTATTCGTAAAAACAAATATTTCCGTCTATCACTCTGCGAATTGAAGACCCAAGACTACGTCCCAATTCTAAGAGAATTGTGATTCCACGTACCATGGATGACACCAGTGAACCACTGATGTCTCCACCATGAATCTGTTTTAATTCTTCTTTTGATAATCTCACTCACACACCTTGGGATGAACAAACCCATCAATAACCCCTATTACAAAAGAGACAATGCTACCAATCCCTAAAATAATTCCTATGTGTATTTCACCTCCATAAACATGTTTTAATTCTTCTGTTTCTAACTGTTTCACATCATCACACTCCTTATCCATTCTTGCCATTGGTGGTACTTTGATTGCTTCTTTGTGATCTCATATAACACATAATTACCCTTCTTATTTTTCTCATTTGGTAAAGTCACTTTTAATGTTACAAAATAATAATTTTGCCCATCTTCTTTCTGCATCACTTCTTCTTTAATAGATACAACTTCACAGAATGAATTTCCACAATTCCATGCTTGAATCGTATCTAGATCTGTTTTTGATAAATAGGTTTGTATATGATTTTTCTGACTGACAATTCCATAAATCATCTTTTTCTTAGTAGTTGGAATCCATAAAAATAGGATACCGAAACATAACAAGAGCATACCTGTTATTATTAATAATATATTGGCATTTCGATTTAAGGTTTGTTCTGTTGCCCACGTCTCTTTCACTCTTTTTCCTCTATTATTTTTTTATCTTTTAAAATGATATGACGGCCGAATAAATCACGGTTATTCAAACGATGAGAAATGACAATGATTGTTTTTTGAAAATAAGTATAAAATAAATTTTTGATGATTTGTCTTTCTAAAGAAACATCCATTTCACTAAAACCTTCATCAATCAATAAAACATCAAATGGTTGGAGCAATAATCGCGCTAATACAACACGCTGTCTTTCACCACCTGATAAATTATAACCATGATTCATAATCGGTTGTTGAAACCCTAATGGATGCGATTTGATCAATTCATCAACTCGTGTACACCGTAAGATACTTACAAGCATTTCTTTTGATACTTTTCTTCCAAGCGTAATATTTTCAAACAATGTTCCCTGAAATAAACGTTCTTCTTGTGTTAAAAGAACGATCCGCGATTGCAACTGTTCTTTTTGATAATCACAGAGATCTAACTGATTTAAAAACACTTGATTTCTAGCAATAGTTAAACGACCACTTAAACACTTTAAAAAAGTACTCTTCCCACTTCCACTGTTTCCTGTAAATAAAATTTTCTCTCCAGAATATATATTGATATCTATATTTTGCAACACTTCATTTCCATTGTGATAATCATATGAGAAGTGTCGGCAGGAAAGTTGATGAAAAGAAAATTCCGAGAATACAGTTGTTGTTTTTTCCTTGGAAAAAAATGGTGTCAATCGTTCATAGTAAAACTTGACTTTCATCCAAACATCACTCATCCTTGCAGTTGTCTGTAAAACTGGAACAAGCGATTGCCATACAGTAATAAAGAAAACAAAATTACCGATTGTCATCTTGTCCATGTTTGCCATAATACTAAAATAGAGAAACAAGTATAAATGGAAAACGCAAAATATAATTTGATAAAAACACTCCATCCATTTGTGTTGGTGAAAATAATGAAGGAGATATTGACTCAAACGAAATAATTTCTTCCGATATTTCTTGATAAAACTCGTTTCTAAAGAAGCTGTTTTTAAAAAAGATTGATTTTCCATACTTTCTAAAAAGAACATATGACTGTGATTCATCTCTTCCCGGCTTTGTTTTTCGACCGGTTGTAATCTTTTCGCAATCCATAAATCATAAACAATTGTAAATATGAAAAAAGGAACTAGAAAAAAAGCAAAATTTATCTGTATCATACAAAGACATAAAAACAAGAAAAAAGCGAGTGCAAGATCAAAGAGAAGATATTGGATGAGTTGAAATACAGAGGAGATCCATACATATAATTCTTCTCTTTTTTCGGTAAAGAAGGAAGGACGACTTTGCAGAACACTTTCTCTTTGATCTTTTAAGATTGTTTGATACAAATAACTATCTAGGAGAAGTTGAAGTTGTAGTTGTAAAGTAAATAAATACTTTTGAACGAAGTACTGATAACTTGTACGAAATAAATGTAATAGTAAAAAGGTGAAAAATAAAACATAAAAATAAGATTGTTCTCTTTGAAGAGATACTCCATTGATAAAATATTTTGCGGTTAATGAAGTGCCAACTTGTAGAAGCAAAAATATTACCACAAGTATAATTCCCAGACCAATTGTTTTCTTATGGTGTAAAAGAAAGGTGCGTAAAATGTACTTTAAAGTTTGATTTTCCTCTTTTACAATCATACCTGTTGGTACAACATGAATCATAATTCCAGTAAATTGACTTTGAAATTGTTTCCACGATAAAATACGAATTCCTTCTTTGGGATCTCCGATCCATACTTTCTCTTTCTTTGATGAAATACGGTATATTACTACATAATGGTTTTCTAATGCTTCATTTTTCAAAAGAACAATACTCGGTAATAGAAATTTCCCTTCGATCCAATGTTTCCAGTCATATCGTTTTCCTTCGGCATAAAAACCATGTTCATTTAGAAAAGTAATCATATGATAAGCACTTGTACCATGACTACTTAAACACAGTTTTTCTTTTAATTTTTGATAATCATAATTGCCATTATAATACCTTAAAATACTTTTAATACAGGCAGGTCCACAATCATTCTTTTCTTCTTGTATATAACATGGAAATTTTCTCATACTTCATCCTCTCCTACTTATTATTTACTAGATTACTTGGACAATTTCCTGCAAAAAAAAGAAAAAGAATTAATTTTCTTTTTCATAAATGTGAAGCCATTTAGAACCATAGCGTTTTTCTTTTAATAATTTAAGAGAAGTTTCAATTTCTTCTTCATTGTCTGTTTCACAGACAATTTTTACTCCAGGCTTCAATAAACCATAGATTTCTAACTCTTCTAAAATTTTTGTCATGAAATGATATTTATATGGAGGATCTAAAAAAATGACTTGAAATTGAATTTCTCGTTCTTTAAAATAACGCAGTGCTTCTAAATAATCTTTCTTTAATACCACTGCTTCTTCTGTTATTTTTAATGTACGTAAATTTTTTTCAATCGTCTGAATACAAATCTGGTTAAAATCTACAAAATATACTTTCTTTGCACCATTGCTAATTGCTTCGATTCCTAGATTTCCAGAGCCACTAAATAAATCCAAACAACAAGAACCAGGAATATCACTCTGTAACATTGCAAACATTGATTCCTTGACACGATCCATAGTTGGTCTCGTTCCGGCAATCTTATGTCCATCTAAAAATCTTCCTTTATATTTTCCACTAATGACACGCATAAAATCATCTCAATTCTGGTGTTATTATAACATGTTTTGTCTCATTCTAGCAAATATTATGATTGCATTGTAGAAAGTACTGACTCTAAAAATTCTACTGTTTCTATTGCCTTTTCAATCCGATCACTTGTTCTTAATTTATAAAATGCACGTACTTCTTCTAAAAAATCTCTCAATTTTTCAGGATCACGATTTAATTCTTTATACCAATAAGAATGACTTCGTAGATAGCTGATATACTGTTCATTACTTTTTAATGTAAACTGAGTTTCTAATGACATGTTAATCCTCAAAATGTTTATAAATTGGACGTGGTTTATAAGCTGGTTTTACCTCTTCTTTAGGAGTTTTATTTCCTAATTCTTGTAATAATCCAACTACACGTTGTAAGCTAGAAACACCATTTTGGACAGTATTTAAGTCAATTCCTTTTAATAAAGAAGCCATCCCTAATAATCCCTCAGTAATATTTTTCGCATCTGCTGATGTATGATTTGTAACTACTGGTGTTTCTTTTTTTAAATATGGATTCCATGCACTTTCTTCCTCTCCATATAAATCATATAACTCATAAAACTTCTGCCA
This sequence comes from uncultured Bacilli bacterium, assembly GCA_944355255.1. GTDB lineage: Bacteria > Bacillota_I > Bacilli_A > RF39 > UBA660 > UMGS2016. Next base: position 2,925 of record CALVQD010000041.1, on the reverse strand, counting down.
ATCCATTTCCCCTGTACGTACATATTTAATTAAACCGGGATTCTTTCTTACAAATGTTTTAAATGCATCTACTTTTGTCACAAGCATCACCTATAATTCAATATATGTAAAAAAAAGGAGAATTATCTCCTTTTCTCATCAATTTCTTTTTTAATATTTTGAACAAACTCTTCTAATTTTATTTTTTGTTCTTCTTTTTGACCAAATTTACGAACATTTACAGTCTCTGTCTCTTTTTCTTGATCTCCTAATACTAAATTATATGAAATTTTACGAAGTTGTGATTCTCTCATACGATAACCTAACTTTTCATCACGACTATCAATTTCAACACGTGCTCCAATTTGTTCTAATGCTTCTTTTACTTTTTCCGCATATTCTAAGTGATATTCACGATTCACTGGAATAATGTTTACTTGTACAGGAGCTAACCAAGTTGGAAAATGTCCAGCAAAGTGCTCTGTAATAATTCCAATAAATCTTTCAATTGATCCAAAGATAACACGGTGTAACATAATTGGACGTTTTTTACTTCCATCTTTATCTACGTAAGTAATATCAAAACGTTCTGGTAAATTCATATCTAATTGAATGGTTCCACATTGCCATAAACGTCCTAGAGAATCTTTGACATGGAAATCTAATTTTGGTCCATAGAAAGCACCATCTCCAGGATTTACTTTGCAAGTTTTACCTGCATGTTCACACGCTTTGGCAAGTGCTTCTTCCGCTTTATTCCAAACTTCAATGGAACCGATATATTTTTCTTCTGGACGAGTTGATAATTCGATTTCATAAGATAATCCAAAGATATTATAAACACGGTCAATAAAGGCAATTAAACGGATAATTTCTTCCTCTAACTGTTCTTCTGTTAAGAATATATGAGCATCATCTTGGGTAAAAGTACGAACACGGAAAAGACCATTTAAAGCTCCACTTGCTTCATGTCTATGAACTTGACCTAATTCTCCTAAACGAAGTGGGAAATCACGATAAGAATGTAATCCATTCTTATAAACAAGTAATCCACCTGGACAGTTCATCGGTTTAATCGCAAACTCTTTCTCATCAATTTTAGAAGTATACATATTATCTTGGTAATTCGCCCAATGCCCTGAAATTTCCCATAGATCACGATTTAACATAATTGGTGTTTTAATAAATAAGTATCCTTCTTTTTTATGTTCTTCATACCAGAAATCCTCTAACGTTTTTCTTAAAGTCATACCATTTGGTAACCAGAAAGGAAATCCTGGACCATATTCACTAAACATAAAAAGTCCTAATTCTTTTCCAATCTTTTTATGATCTCTCTTCTTAGCTTCTTCTAAGAATTCTAAATGTTCTTCTAACTGTTCTGGAGTTTCAAAACATACTCCATAAACACGTTGTAACATCTTATTTTTAGAATCACCTTTATAGTAAGCACCACTTACTTTTAATAGTTTAAAGTTCTTACATTTTTTCGTAGATTCGACATGTGGTCCTCTACATAAATCAATAAAGTCATCTTGTTTATAAGCACTAATAACTTCTCCATCAGGCATATTTTCAATCAAATCAATCTTATATGGATCATCGTGAAACATGTCTAATGCTTCTTCTTTAGAAAGTTCTACACGTGAAATTCTCTTATCACTTTTCGCAATTTTTTTCATTTCTTTAGAAATTTTATCTAAATCATCTTCTGATAATTTTGTATCTCCAAGATCCATATCATAGTAAAAACCTTCATCGATCACAGGTCCTACCCAAAACTTTGCATTCGGATATAATCTTTTTACCGCATGTGCTAGTAAATGAGCACATGAGTGATTTAAAACACTTAATTTTTCATTTGACTTAATATTATTCATATTCTCTCCTTCTTTCTAATAAAAAAACGCTACCTGAAAACCAGGAGCGTGTATACGCGGTACCATCCTTATTTGTACTTAATTAGATAACGGCATAGACCGGAATTCTCTTTCGAGTTCAGCTCATAGGTAGTAATATTTTAATCCTTTTACAGGTTCTCACCATTCCCTGCTCTCTTTCAAAAGTAATTTAAAATATCATGTCCTAATCATTGCTTTTGATACTATCATCATATATCTTTTTTTATATTTTGTCAATGATGATGACCCAACATCACACTAATCATTAAAATAATGACTCCAATAACCACACCAAGAACTGTACTCTTTTCTTTTTTGTGTTCCACTAAATGTGGGAATAATTCAAAAATCACAATATAAGAAACCATCCCTGTTGTAACTGCTAGTAAAATACCTAGTAAAAAGTCATTCATAATACTACTCATAAAGAACATTAAAAGTCCTCCAACAAAAGTAGAAATCGAAGTTAATAAAATCATAAATAATGTAGTCTTCCACTTCTTATCAGATGTATAAAAAGTAGAAGTTAATACCATTCCCATCGGAATATTATGAAGACCGACACCAATACACATTAAAAGTCCTAATTCTAAAGAACTCATAACACTTGTATAAATTGCCATCCCTTCAATCATATTATGTACAATTAATGCGATACTAGACACAATTCCAATATGTGTTAAATTTTCTTCATCAACTTCTTTTTTCTCATCAGCATGATGATCTGGAATAAAGAAATCTAAAAATTTTAAAATACAAATTCCTACAGCAATAAAAAATCCCAAATAACAAATTGTAATAATTTCGTTTTGGCCATCACTTAGATGTTCAAAACTCTCTGGCAATAATTCTAATAACACTAATGATGTCATAACACCAAATGCCATACTAATCGAAAAATTCATCACCTTATGATTATTTTTCGTTGTCATAACAATAAAATAACCAATCAATATAAATATTCCTACAATAAAAGTAGCTCCTAAAGCCCATGCTACACTCATAGTCATCCCTCTTTTGCATACATTTCATTTTAACATATTTT
>CALVQD010000040.1 GCA_944355255.1 uncultured Bacilli bacterium | reverse complement strand
AAGTCAAATGCTCTACCGACTGAGCTAGCGGAACAATACATAAAAATAAGTGGCTGCCTCGGCTAGATTCGAACTAGCGCATGCCACAGTCAAAGTGTGGTGCCTTACCGCTTGGCTACGAGGCAATCAGTGGTGGATGGGGAAGGATTTGAACCTCCGAAACCTAAGTAACAGATTTACAGTCTGCCGCGTTTGACCACTTCGCTACCCATCCATACTGGTGCCGAAAACAGGAATTGAACCCGTAACCTACTGATTACAAGTCAGTTGCTCTACCAATTGAGCTATTTCGGCATATGGTGGGCGATATAGGACTCGAACCTATGACCCCCTGCTTGTAAGGCAGGTGCTCTAACCAACTGAGCTAATCGCCCGATTTTATTGCTTCGGACATTACTAAATATACCAGATAGTAAAAGGTTTGTCAACAAAAAAGTACCAATTATTTCTTCTTTTTTAAATTTTCTGCAATCCAAGTTGGTAACATTGTTTCTAAAGTGTGAAAACCATGTGGAGTTTCTTTAATATGTTTTTTTCTTAATGGTTTTGTTTCTTGGCGATAATTTATATTTTTAATACTTAGTTTACAATGATAAGTATCATCATCAACTTCTAAGATTTCTACAAAGATAGTATCTCCTATTTTTAAAAAGTCATTCACATCTTTTACAAACCCATATGAAATTTCCGAAATATGTATTAATCCACTGTAGTATTCTTTTAAAGATACAAATGCTCCATACTTTTCTATTCCTGTTATTGTTCCTTTTACAATATCTCCTTTTTTATATCTTCCCACAAAAATCACCTGCAAGTATTATATCATAAGAAACAAATATTTACTATTTTTCAATAATTTAGTATAATGAAAAAGGTGATGGACATGAAAGAGACAAAAGCAGAAACAAAGATTAAAGAAGTGATTGATATGTTACGTCCTTTTCTCCTCGGTGATGGTGGGGATGTAGAATTTGTGAAATATGAAAATCACATTGTATATATAAAATTATCAGGTGCTTGTGCAAATTGTATGATGATTGATTATACTTTAAAAGATGGAATTGAAGCAGCCATTAAAGAAGAAGTACCAGAAGTAGAAGAAGTAGTTAATGTTGTGGATTAACTATTTTTTGTTAACCATAACATTTCTGGAAGATAACAGTGATATAAAACCTGTTGATAGAGATACTTTAAAATTGTTTCATATTCCCCATTTTTTAATGTAATTGCTAGAAGTTCTTTTTCATTATGACCATGTTCAATTACTTGTTCATAACAATCAAAATAATAACTTGGAAATAAAAAACGTGCAAATAGTAGTTGATATTCTTCACATTGTAATTGTTGATATTGAAAATAGAACTGTATGATATCCATTGGGTTACGATTATGGAAGAAACAATCTTTGATATATTCTGCAACATCCCTTACTTTAGAATCCATGATAAAATTTAAGGGATTATATAAATCAAAGAGTGTAGAATGCATATACAAACGACGGTGAGATATCGTCGTTTTTGGTTGATTTATTGTTTTTACAATTGTAATCGCGTTTTCTGCTAATCCGACATAATAACTAAAACTTTCACGGATAATTGGAAATTTTTTTCCGAATTCACTCAGTTGGTACTCTAAATAATCTACTTTTTGTGTCCATAATTCATACCAGTTTGCAGAACTTAATCCTTCTACAGAAATATCTTTAGTTGCTTCTTGAAATTGTAAAATATCGCGGAAAATAATTGGTGTATCTTTTGATACATATACTTGTAATAAAATATATGGTATTTGATTCATAAAAGTAACCAGTTGTCTATCTTTGTTTAATATGATTTGATGAACTGGAATGTGATGTTGATGTAGCTTTAAAGTTAATTGATACAACGAGAATAATTGTTCCAACGGAAAAGAACAAGGTAAAAAGATGTACTGTGTTTGCCCAATTTGAAATTCAAATCGTTGATTGCGTTTAATTAGTGTGATAGGATTTAAATTATAGTAGTAGAAAATCGCATTTTTCATCCTATTCACCTCAATAAACTTTATGTCAAATAAGGAGAAATATGAATAAAGAAAAGAGTAAGGAAATCCTTACTCAAATTGAAACAATCATTTTTTTCGTTGAAATATTTTTTTCTGTATAAAATGAATTATATAAATTAGAATGGATGTAATCACAAAACAAACACTGAGTGTGATAAAATGTTCTTTTAAAGTAATTGCCAATTGATCTACAAATAAATAGAAAATATCATTGCTAGATTGTAATACAATGGATAAAATTGTAGGAGCAGCATAAGCCAACATCATAAGCGTAATTCCTGCGAAAAGTAGTGGAGTTGCAAAATAGAGTAACCATGTTTTTTCTTTCCATTTTAATTGTATAATCAAAATGGAAGATATGATAATAACTCCGATGAAAGAATATAGAATTGCACTACTATTTAATATTTTTAAACCTTCTATCATATCTGGATTCATATAAGTTTGTAATTCAGTGGTAGTTGGTAAAATTTCAATGATTGTTGTAGAATGTTCATTCACTAAATTTAAAAAGTTTTCTTCCTGTTGTTCTGTGAGTTGAATATTACTTACTTCTTGAAAATGTTCCATGTTATTTTCGAGAAGTTCATTTAAATCTTCAGCTGTCAAAACTTTTTCATCATGACCAGTAAGCGTTTCATCAATCACATTTGCTGCAACGGTTCCTAAAAACTCTTTTGTAATTTCATCATTGAATACATTATCAATAAATTGTTCTGGAATATGATATTTATCTGCAACTATATAGATATCGCTAAAAATATCTTCCATTTGTTTCGTTTCTACTCGATTTTTCACATCGGTAGTGAAGTCTGTATTTTTGACCATTTGTTTGATGTTTTCCTTTGTGATGAGATTTTGAAATACAAGAATAGAGGATAAACCAACAATACAAAAAAATAAAACAATAGACAAAAAAGTAGCGCATACATCTTTTAAAGTATCTTTCATTTTATCATCTCCCATCTGCATTTATTATATCATGTTCCTATTATTTTCAGAACGAAAAGCAAAAAATTTTAAAATATGATTGAAAATACTTGCCAAGTCTTTTATTTTATTGTATACTTAAAAGTGTTCAAAGGGAATTGCCTGAGTGGCGGAATAGGTAGACGCACAGGACTTAAAATCCTGCGAGGGTTAAACCTCATGCCGGTTCAAGTCCGGCCTTAGGCACCATTAAAGATTAATGCGAACATAATGAATGTTCGATGAACGGGTACCCTGCTTCAGTATATGAGGCAGGGTTTTATGATGCTCTAAAAAGGAGGAGCAAACTATGAAGTTATATAAAAAGAAATTAGAAGATCGAGTGAAAGTGGAAGTAGATGCTGAAGAGAAAAAAATTGAAATTTCTTATTTAAATGCTTATATTATGAAATTTAGTAGAAGAAATGCAGTCATGAGTCTCTATCATGTTTTAATAAAAATGAGTGGTAAGAACATAATCATTTCATATGATAGAGAATATTTATGTGATAAATAAGCATCATTCATCCTGCTTTGAATTAGATAATGAAAAATAGGGCAAGATAATATTTTTGCTGGGATGTAGGCCATTTTTTATACAGAATTGATATTGAATTTTAAAAGTCACAAACAAAATTGCAAGTCGTATCATGCGACTTTTTTGATATATTCCTGTTTTTTTATGAAAATCATAGTATTTTCTTATGAAATCAGTTGACATTAGAAAAAAACTTATGATATAATTCATTTGTCGTCTGAAAAGACATATATTATATATGTGGAGAAATACCCAAGTCTGGTTGAAGGGACCGGTCTTGAAAACCGGGAGGTCGGAAACGGCGCGGGGGTTCGAATCCCTCTTTCTCCGCCATTTATATTTTAATATCGCGGAGTGGAGCAGCTTGGTAGCTCGTCGGGCTCATAACCCGAAGGTCGTTGGTTCAAATCCAGCCTCCGCAACCAATTGGTCCCGTGGTGTAGCGGTTATCACGTCTGCCTGTCACGCAGAAGATCGCGAGTTCGATTCTCGTCGGGACCGCCATTTGGCTCTGTAGCTCAGT
>CALVQD010000039.1 GCA_944355255.1 uncultured Bacilli bacterium | reverse complement strand
TTAAGACCATTCCTTTATAATTTTTCAAATAATTCGTAATATAATCTCTGGTTGTAGTATCCAAATGGTTGGTCGGTTCATCTAATAACATTATTTCAGGAGCAGAATATAGAAGATGAGCAAATGCGATTTTTGATTTTTGTCCACCTGATAAATCATTTAATTTCATATCTAATAATTCGCTATCAATATTCATATTACTAATAATTGTAAATAGTATACTTTCTGCTTCATAACAATCATAATATTCTAATTTTTCTTGAGTTTTACTAATTTCTTTCAATAATTTATCTTGTTCTTTTCCCTCAGCAATAGCTACATCTATATATAATTGTTCTAATTTTTTATTTAACTTTTCAATTGGACGTGCACTCAGTAGATAATCAAATACAGTTATATCTTTATCTTCAAGAACAATTTCTTGAGGTAAATAACCAATTCTAGTATTTCTTGGAACAACAATTTTCCCTTGATTTAATTCTTCTTTTTTTAGAATTACTTTAAATAAAGTTGTCTTCCCTGCACCATTCACGCCAACAACACCTACTTTATCTTTATTTTCAATACGAAATGATGCATCATCATAGATCGTTTCTAGATGAAATTTTAAGTTCATATGTTCTCCGTACATTTGCTCACCTCCTTTACTTGCAATATTGTATCATAAAAAAAGATTCTTTACGAACCTTTTTATTCTTTTTATGCGCCAACTGACATTGTTTCGGGAAGTGTAGAACCACCATCAATAACAATTCCCTGTCCGGTAATATAACTTGATTCATCACTAGCTAGAAAAGCGGCAAGTTCTCCTAATTCTTGAATCGTACCAAGTCTTCCCATTGGGATTCCTGCAGCAATTCCTTTTATAACAGATTCTGGATCATTCGCATTACTGTCTTTTGCAATTCCATCTACCATAGGAGTCATAATATAACCTGGCATAATTGCATTGACATTGATGTGATCATCCACTAATTCACGAGCCAATCCTTTTGTAAATCCAATTAAAGCTGATTTTGTCGTAGCATAAGCAACTTCACCAGCATCAGCAACCATTGGTCCTGTTACACTAGATAAATTTACAATTTTACCATATTTTTGTTTTTGCATATATGGAACGATTGATTTTGTAACATTCCAAGTGCCTTTGATATTAATATCAAAATGGAAATCTCTAATTTCATCTGTCATTTCAACAAATGGTACAATTTTCGCAACACCTGCATTATTCACTAAAATATCAATATGTCCATATCGTTTGATAATATCATCAACACATAACTTTACTCTTCTAGCATCTCTGATATCTACTTTGTATCCAGCAACATCATATCCTTTATTTCTGAAATCTTGAATGGTACTTGCAATTTTATCACTATAATCAAAGATGATAACACGTGCTTTATACTTTGCAAATACTTCTACAATTCCAGCACCATTTCCCATGGCACCACCAGTTACAACCGCAATTTTATTCTCTAATTTCACCTTACCATCTCCATTATAGTCATTCTACCATACAAAAAACTTTTATTCAAGCAAGGAATAAAAGTTTTAAGAAAATTATTGTTCTGTCCATGAAACTGGATAACAAATTTCATTGTCGCAGTGCATTTGTACAGTATATGTAACATCTTGTAATTGAGGCATTTGTGCTTTCATATCGTCTGAATAAGTTTCTAGTAATGTAACAGTATATTCTGTTCCATTTCTATCTACATTCTGTACTTCATAGTATGGAGCTGGTCCTGTTAAACCAAAAGTAGTCGAACTACGATAAACTTGAGCACTTTCATCATATTTAAATATACTATCTCCTGGATACATAAAATTATCGCGATTAAAGTATTGTTTTGCTAACTTTTGAATAGATGACAGTGGAATTGATTTTGCATATACATTTCCTGTTTCATCCCCTGTTACTACACCATATTCTTCTTCGTCTAAATCGAAGAAAATCATATATGCAATGGATGTAAATACTTCACTATCGGTCATATCTTGCGTTGTTGTCGCATTGGTCATACCAGTGTTTTCAAAAAATAGTGATAAAATCTCTTGTACTTCTTCATCTGTCCATTCTTTCACTGTTTCTTCTTCTGGTTCTTGTTCTTTCTCAGGTGTCTTTTCTTCTTCTTTTGGCTCTTCTTTCACATAGTTTTCATAGTAGTAGTAACCTCCAAATGCACTTAAAGCAACTACGATGACTGCAACTAAGGCAATAATAATTCCTTTTTTCATACACACTCCTCCTATGATTAAGTATAACAAAAAAACTATCAAAAAGATAGTTTATTTTCTCGCATCGTATTTTTTTCTTTCATTCGTATTTAAAATCTTCTTTCTAAGACGGAAAGACTGTGGTGTTACTTCTACTAATTCATCTTCATTAATATAGTCTAAACATACTTCTAATGTCATTTGACGAGGTCTTTTTAATACAACTGTATGATCACTACCTGCAGCACGTGTATTTGTTAATTTTTTACCTTTTACAACGTTAACTGCTAAATCATTATCATGACTATGTTCTCCTACAATCATACCTTCATATACATCAGTACCAGGTTCAATAAACATAATTCCACGATCTTCTAATTGTCCTAAAGCATAAGCTGTAGCTTTTCCATTTTCCATAGAAACTAATACTCCGGCTTTTCTTTGACCCACATGTTGTGAAGCTTGTTTGCGATATTCTTTATAGGTATGACTTAAAATTCCATATCCTTTTGTCATAGTCATAAATTCCATAGAAAAACCAATTAACCCACGTGATGGAACAACATAAGTAAGCTGTGTTTGATTTCCATGAGTACTCATATTAATCATTTCACCTTCACGATTACCCAATGATTCAATAACTGATCCTACGTATTCTTCTGGAACTTCAATAGTAACATCCTCAAATGGTTCACATTTTACACCATCGATTTCTTTTACAATTACTTCTGGTTTTGATACTTGTAACTCAAATCCTTCACGTCTCATATTTTCAATTAAAATAGATAGATGTAATTCTCCACGTCCAGATACAATAAATGATTCACTATCATTTGGATTTGGAACTACTTTTAAACTAACATCTCGCTCTGTTTCTTTATGCAAACGTTCTTCAATTTTACGAGCAGTTAATAATTTTCCTTCACGTCCAGCAAATGGAGAAGAGTTGACACCAAATGTCATTTGTAATGTTGGCTCATCTATATGAAGAAGTGGTAATGCTTCCTCTTGTCCTACCGTACAAACCGTCTCTCCAACTTCGATATCTGGAAGTCCTGCAATTGCAACAATATCTCCAGCACTTGCTTCTTGTACTTCAATTCTTTTTAATCCTAAGAAACCAAATATTTTTTGAACTCTAAATTGCTTTTTTGAACCATCTAAACGAACACAGGAAACCATTTCATTTACTTTTACTTTTCCTCTTTTTATACGACCAATACCGATTCTTCCTACAAAGTCATTGTAATCAAGTAGAGCAGGTTGGAATTGTAACCCACCATCCAAATTTACATCTGGAGCTGGAATATAATCTACAATCATATCTAATACAGGATCCATTGTTTTTTCTTGTGTTGTAACATCTGGATCTAAACTAGAAGTACCTGCTAGTGCACTTGTATAAATAACAGGAAATTCTAATTGTTCAATATCAGCACCCAATTCAATAAATAAATCCATTACTTCATCAACTACTTCTGTAGGACGAGCAGATGGTTTATCGATTTTATTTACAACAACAATTGGTGTTACATGAGCTTCTAAAGCTTTTTTCAATACGAAACGCGTTTGTGGCATAGTACCTTCATAAGCATCTACTACAAGTAATACACCATCTACCATGTTCATAATACGTTCTACTTCTCCACCAAAGTCAGCATGTCCTGGTGTATCTAAAATATTAATACGTACTCCTTTATAATCAATTGCCGTTGTTTTTGCTAAAATGGTAATACCTCTTTCTTGTTCTAAGGCATTTGAATCCATACTTCCTACTTCCTCGTTTTCACGAAAAGTTCCCGACATTTTTAATAATTGATCCACTAAAGTTGTTTTTCCGTGGTCGACATGGGCAATAATTGCAATATTTCTAATTTCTTTCATAAAAACACTCCCTCGTATAATATATTTTGTAAGTTATTTTTAACTTACAATTTAATATCTTTATAGTTAGTTTTTAACTAACAATTTTATTTGTTGGCTGTGATACTCTAGTGTTAAAATATGATTGAAATATTTTTGACTGAGATTTATTCTTTTACTCCTTGTAACCCTTATGGTGTTTACTCGTAAAGACTGTTTCTCTTCTTATTAGTCATATTTCTTCTAACTCAGATGCTGTTTCTATTTTCTTATTAGTTCGCAGTTTCCAAATCCCTAATGGAAAATATGTATTCTAATAACGAGGTTGTCGTAAGCTAATAAGCTAGAGTATCGTTGCCAATTATATTTCACAAAAATCCAATCTGAAAGGTGGTGATATTTATGACTAATTCTTTGTTTATCGGTGTTGATGTTTCACTCCAATCTAATCAAATTTGTGTTGTAAATTTTGATCAACATAAGTTCTTTAATTTGAAATTTTCTAATACTCCAGATGGTTGTGAAGAGGCAATTAATAGAATTAAGGATATCTATGATAAATTTTATTTTGATAAAATTATTGTTGTTTGTGAAGCTACTGGAATGTATTCTTTTCATTTAGCTTGTTATTTTTCATCGCATGAATATCTTAATAACTTTAATACTGAAGTTTATCAAATTAACGCTCATGACTTTGCTAAATATAAGGATAGTTTTCCTGATGTAGAAAAAACTGATCCGTCAGATGCTTATATCCTTGCCGATTTTGCTAGAGTTGGTAGAACTAAGCAATTACATCCTTTTCGTGGTTCGCAACACATTGCTCTTCAGCGTTTAACTAGACAAAGATATCATATCTCTAAAAATCTTGTTAAAGAAAAACTTTATGTTATGAATAACATTTATTTATCTTTTTCAGGACTAATTATTGCTAACAAGAAGAATAAACCTTTTTCTAATATGTTTGGTGCTACTTCTTGTGCTATTTTTGATAACTTTGACTCTCCAGATCAAATTGCTGAAACTCCCGTTGATGATTTGTTAGATTTAATTTCAAAAGTGGGGAAAAACCGAACTAAAAACCCAAATGAGAAGATTGATTTACTAAATAAAGCTATTCGCTCTTCTTATCGATTAGATCAAACTGCTTATAACGGTATTAACATCGCTGTTGCTTCTTCTTTAAATACTATTCGCTTCTTAGAAAATGAACTTAAACAAGTTGATAAAGCTATTTTGGATACCGTTAGTGGTTTGAATTCTAACGCTTATAATTCTTTACTTTCTATTCGGGGTATTGGTAAAGTTTATGCGGCTGGTATTTTGGCTGAAATCGGTGATATTAATTATTTTAAACACAATTCCAATTTAGCTAAATATGCAGGACTTTACTGGAATAGAACACAATCAGGTAAATTTGAAAAAGAAGATAAAAAATTCTCACAACACGCTAATAAATATCTTCGTTATTACCTAATCGAAGCCACTGCTTCTTGTGTTAGAATGAATTTCCCTTTTATTAAGAATTTTTATGATTCAAAATTTAAGGAAGTTACTAAACATCAGCATAAACGTGCACTCGTTTTATCTGCTCGTAAACTTGTTCGTTTGATTTTTGGATTACTGCGAAAAAATCAATATTACAGTCCTATAGACTCGAATACTCAATCTTTAATAAACTGAGTTCGTTAGAAGTAGCGAACTAATGTTTAGTTTTTTGCTAAACACTTTTTAGCGTGGAATAATTTGTTTGGTAAGGGAGAAATTATTTAAAAACTTCTATAACTTCTATCTTGACATATTACCAGATGCCAAAGACGTGCTACATCAATTTGACGATAACCATCCACAAAAAGTAATGTCAATAGCTCCAAATCTTTCTTCGACAGCTTCTTCAATCTCAACATTACCTCTCGGTAATGGTTACTCCTCTCGGAGCATTCCGTACAGATCTCCCTGGGTACCACACGTTTCTTTCCCTCCATAAATCTGCCGCATTTACCGCACATGATTCCGTGTAGCTATTGGGCTTCGTCTTGTGTTGCAGACTTACCCTCATGTACGGCCTTCTATACGGTTTCTGTCCGTCAGACCAGAGGTTTGCCCGTGGGTTAGTTAGTTCCCCACATCCGGCTTCCTTCAGATTCCATCTCACGATGGACACCCTTGCCTTCGGCTATATCCTTCCCGCTACCGGGTGGATTTGGGACTTACACCCTTGAGAAACGTGCGCCGCCAGGCGCACAACGCAAAGAAACGGCGGCTCTGAAAATCAAAGCCACCGTTTCATAGGCGTGAAAATAT
>CALVQD010000038.1 GCA_944355255.1 uncultured Bacilli bacterium | reverse complement strand
ACATCTTTTACTTGAAAACTGTATTCATATTCTTGATTCATATCTATCCACCTCCTAACACATCTTCGATATGAAATAATTCGTATTTGCTTTCTGATAGAAACATGTCTATTCATGAATACAATAAGCAAAAACGAAGAAAAATCAAGTTTATTCTTCTTCGTTTGCGTCTTTTTTCACAAGTACTTCTCTTGGTTTTGATCCATTTGGAGGTCCTACAATTCCTCTTTCTTCTAGTAAATCCATGGCTCTAGCAGCACGGTTATATCCTAGACGGAATCTTCTTTGTAGAAGAGATGCACTTGCTTTTCCACCTTGAATGACAAAATCAACAATCTCATTATAAAGTGGTTCATCATAGTCATCTTTTTCTTCTACCATAGTTGTCGCATGTAATTCTTCATCATCCATTGTTAAACTATTATCGTATTTCGCAATCTGTTGTTTAATGACATGGTCGACAACACGTTTAATTTCATCTTCATCGATAAATGTTCCTTGAACACGAATTGGACTAGATTCTCCTTGTGGTAAGAATAACATATCTCCTTTTCCAAGTAGTTTCTCTGCTCCACCCTGATCTAGAATCGTACGGGAATCAATTTGACTAGATACTGCGAAACTAATACGAGATGGAATGTTTGCTTTTACAACTCCTGTAATAACATCCGTAGATGGTCTTTGTGTTGCGACAATTAAATGAATTCCTGCAGCACGCGCCATTTGTGTAATACGCATAATCGAATCCTCTACTTCTTTGGCTGCTACTAACATCAAATCAGCTAACTCATCGATAATAACAACGATAAATGGTAATTTATTCTTTTGTTCTTCTTTTGGTCTTCCTTCATTATATTTATCGATATAATTATTATAACTTGTAATATTTTTTGTACCACTTTCGCTAAATATTTCATAACGACGTTCCATTTCAACAACGATTTTCTTTAGTGCGATATTAGCTTTCTTTGGATCCGTTACAACTGGAGCAAGTAAATGTGGTACTCCATTATACATAGAAAGTTCAACTTTTTTTGGATCTACTAATACGAGTTTTACTTCCTCTGGTTTGGTACGCATTAAAATAGAAATTAAAATACTATTAATACAAACAGATTTACCACTACCAGTTGCTCCCGCTACTAATAAGTGAGGTGTTTTATTAATCTCACAAAAGACAGGGGCTCCCATGACATTCTTTCCTAATGTCACTAACAACTTACTATCTTGTAATTTCGGTGGTACTTTTTCCAAAATTTCTCTTACTGTCACCATCGTTGTTACTTTATTTGGCACTTCAATTCCTATCGTACGTTTTCCAGGAATTGGGGCTTCTATTTTAACATCTTTTACTGCAAGTGCTAACGCAAGTTCACGGTGAATTCCAAGTATCTTACTTACTTTCGTACCAGCTTTTACATCTAGTTCATATTGTGTTACTGTCGGTCCAATATTGGCATTGACAATATGTCCTTCAATTCCAAAATCAGTAAATACTTGTTCTAAAATCTTTTTATTATCTTCTACAGCCACTTCATTTCCCTTTTGATTGACTGGTTTTGGTTTTGCCAATAAACTAAGTGGTGGAAATACATAAGGTTTTTGCTTTGGTTCTTCTTTTACTTCTTGTGTCAGTGACTGATCTCCATTTAATGGATGTAAATTTTCACCTAAAATTTCACCAGTTTCTTCATCAATACGAAGGTTAGATTCTTCTGCAACTGTAACAGATGGTTCTGTCTCTTCTTCTTGTTTTTCTAATGCTTCTTTTCTTTCTTTCTCACGTTCAATGGCACGCTGTTTTTTACGTTCTAAACGAGCCTCATTTGTCTCATCTAATTTTGTTTTCATTGCTTTGATCATATCGGCAATACTAACACCTGTAAATAAGACAATACCACAAATAATCAGTGCCCATGAAACAATTTTCGTCCCCGCAACATCAAAGAGAGTTACAAACAAAATAGAAACAAGCGCTCCAATCAATCCTCCCCCTTGAATATTCATCATACTCTTCGTAGAGGCCATGAAATTTAATACTGTTTCTTTTAAAATATCAAATCCTTGTAAATCGTTTTTCGTAATATAACTCAGATGAGAAAACACTAAAATTCCAATACAAAATACATATAATCCTACTAGCTTTGATGTAAAATAATTCGGTCTTTCTCTTTTGACCATCATATAAACACCTACTACAAATACTGCAACTAATAAAAGATTATACCAAGCACCCACTAAAAAAGCAGCAAATGCTCCAATCAATCTTCCAACTGGTCCAAATCCCCCTTTACTACCTGCTCCTAAAATGGCAATTAAAATGAGTAATATTCCAATTAACTCGACATGGTAACCAGTTGTCTTTTTCTTATCGTCTTTTCTTTTTTTACGTTTTGCCATTCTTACACTTCCTTTATCCTCTTCATTATAGCACACAAATTCATCTGGAAACAAGTTACTTTACACTGAAAAAAAGGCAAATCGCCTTTCTCTAAAATAATTTTTCTAGTTGTTTTTCTAATAATTTTAAAACTCCATTTTGATTTGGTAATACCGTATCCATATCCCCAAAAGCAACAATATATTTTAAATAATATTTAAAGTATGGATGAGTCTCAAATGCCTGGGCCTCATATTCATAATAATGTTTACAAAAATGTCTTAATCCAGAAAGTCTTAAATATTCCATTCTTCCATATTTCGTCAATAATTCTTCATCGTAGAAACGGAATAACAAGAAATGAATGAGTGCGAAAAGAAGTACGAGTAACAAATAACATGATTTCGTCGCAATTACATACTGCATAATTGGAATAAATAAAACAAGCTGTAATAGTAAATATGCAAAGCGAATTCCTTTTTTCAATCTCACATCTATATATTTCCAAATCGTATGTAAATCAAGGGGAATGATTAAGAAGAACATAGAGATACCAAAAATAATTAAAATAATATCTGTAATACTTTCACTTTCTGGTTGTATCCATCCTAATAAATAACCAATCATTAAGAAGATAGCAGCAATCATATTCACAAATGCATATTTTTCAAATGCATTCATAAAATTCCCTAAATTTTTATCATAAATACGATTTTTATATAGTGCTTCTGTTGCAAGATCTCTAGCAATTCCAAAATCTTGTTTGAAACAAGTCTCTGTATCTAAATTCTTTTTCACTTTAGAAGTAAGTTCGGGAATTGTCATTGAATCGCCATTTTGTAGTGTTTCTTTTTGAAAAAATACTTTTAAAAATTGATATTCATAACTACTCAAATGTTGATCATTCAAATAAATGAGTGTTCCATCAGAACGAATTCCAATATTACCTCTTTCTTGTAATGTTAATATGAGTGAAAGTGCGAAATCTTTACTTTTTCCACTAATCATTTTCGATGCTAAAGGTGGTAAAACCTTAATATCCGGTTGACTATATGGAACAATTAAATTTTCTTTTATCCTTTTCACGTAATTTCTTTTATAACGAATCACTTTTAGAAAAAGATAAATCAAAGTACTAAATCCAATAAAACAAACTAGAGGTAAGTTATTTTTATTCTTATTTGCAAATTCAATTTTATCTCTTGTTTCTTGATCGTAGTCAAAATTTAAAATATCTGAATTTGATTTTTCCTTCATAATATTGGTATTATCTAATACCGCTGTATCAGTTGCGATAATAAAATTCGTCTGAGTTTTACTCTGTAAATTTTTCTGTATCATTTGATAAGTTGTTTCATTCACTCTTTTTACAGAAATTGCATTTCCTGTTGTATTATCTTTAATATAGTACTTATTACTTCCTACTTGAGGAACTTCCACTGTAATTTTTAACTGATTAATTTCTGTATGAAGTGGATTGATATTCCATCCAAATACAGCAAGATTCGTATATCGTTTCACTGCTTTTTGATTAATGGTGTAAGATAGTTTTACAGTAAATTCTCTTGTCGTTGGATCAAATGAAATACGTCTTATATTCTTTTCTTCACGGGCAGTTCCAATTTCTTCTACAGAACTCTCTACCCCATCTACATATGCGGTTACACTACCAAGACAATCATAACAATTATACTTTTTATTTTCATTCAAACTGATTGGAAAAAAATCTTTTTCAATGGCAGAGATCATCGTATGGGGTTGTACCACAATATTTTCATCTACTTTTAAAGAACCATCTTCTAATAACTCAATATGAATTTCTTCTTCTTGAAATGTATAATCATATTTTTCCCCATTTAAAAACCAATAGATTGGAAACGCAAGAAAAACAAGAATACATAATAGAAATATTCCTAACTTTGGCCCATACTCTCTCATCTTAACACCCTCTTATGATACTTTCATTGTACCATAAAACACGATATCTAGGAAGAAAAAAAGTGTCTTAGTTGACACTTATAAAATTGAGACTTTCTTCTAATATATTTGGATTTTTTAATACTTCTACCATACGGTCAATTTCTTCTTTTGTATTATAGAAATATAAACTCATACGACAAGTATTCTTAATACCAATTTCATCGATTAAAATCTTTGCACAATGATTTCCTGCTCTAACACAAATGTGATAATGATCGAGATAAAGTGCTAGATCTTGTGCAAAAATACCATCGATATTAAAAGATATGATCGCACTATCTGTATCTGGATTATAGATTTGAATTCCAGGTACTTCTTGTAATCGTTTTAAAGCATATTCCTTTAATTCCATTTCATAATCATGAATACGATCCATACCGATTCGTTCTAAATACTCAATCGCATAACGAGAAGCAATAATACCAGCAATATGAACAGTACCAGCTTCAAATAAAATAGGAACTTTCTGATATACCTTGGTTCCAGTACTTGTAAAAGATACATTCATACCACCACCATATTTTAAGGGTTTCATCTCATTTAACAGTTCTAATTTACCATATAAAACCCCAACACCAGTTGGACCACACATCTTATGCAGTGAAAAAACAAAGAAATCTGCATCTAAATCCTGAACATCTGTCTTCTTATGAGGTACACTTTGAGCCCCATCAACTAACACATAAATTCCATGTTCATGAGCATACTGAATAATTTCCTTCATTGGTCTGACATCCCCAATAACATTTGTTACTTCAGCAATACTAATTACTTTTGTATCTTCTGTAATCACTTCTTTTACATGATCTAATGTAACATGTAAGCGCTCATCCAGCGGAATATAATCAATTTCAATTCCTAATGTTTCTTCTAATTCAAACCACGGTAATACATTCGATGCATGTTCCGATTTAGTAAGTACAACACGATCCCCTTTTTTTAATTTATTTGCGAAAAACCCAAAAATAATTTGATTTAAAGAATCGGTTGCATTTCCCGTAAAAATAATTTCTCGTTCTGACTTTGCATGAATAAAACGTTGCACTGCTTTTCTCGTAAGATCTATAAACTCATCGACTAACAAACTATTTTTATAGTCACCACGATGTGCATTTGCTGTATAATTTCGATAATAATCTACAATCGCATCAATCACACAACTCGGTTTTAATGTTGTTGCACCATTATCAAAATAAATTAAATCATTTTGTAATATCGGAAAATCTTCACGATTCATATGACACCTCCAATTCTTTGATTTCCTTTTCAATCTTATGTTGAAATTCTTTTGTAAATGTGACATTGCCCATCAAGAATTGACGCATCGTTACATTTTGAGGCATTGTATTTACAATATTTGTATTCGTAACTGCCTGTACCGTCTTATCCTCTTCTACAACGTACATTGGTTCAATTTCAGATACTTGATCATTCATTCCTACTATTTCTGCATTTTGTTCTAATTTACAGTGATTCATTCCCTGTTCTACAATTCCTGTCATAGAAAGTTGTATTTTCCCTTCTTCTACTGTAATACCACGAAAGTTCAGGAAACTTTTCGTATGAGAAGCATTATGATAAATTAGAACATGATTATGTTGTTCTTTAGAAGCAATCGTACTTTCACAAAGTGAAAACTGAGCATTTTTTCCATTTAAGTATACAAGATCCCACTGTCTTTTATGATGACTTGATGACATACGATTCACTGTAACACAAGCACCATCTAAAATACGATATTGATATTGTACCTTCACATTTTGATTGAAGCGAATCTCTTCCATACGTAATTTTTGATTTGGTTGAACTTCAATAACAATGTTTAACTTACTCGGCTTTGTTCCATGGTAAAATACTTTTAGCGTTGCATTTTTTTTCACAGTAATTTTTAGTTGATTGACAGATAAAAACTCAGTTCCCTCATCAACGACAAGTGTAAATGCATCATCTAAATTCTTTTTGACAATCACATCATTTACTACTTCTATTTTATTCACAATTGTTCCGTTCTTTCATGATACTAGCACCGCTTCTATTTATTTTTTGATCCATGGTCACCATCTCCACTCTTATTTTAACAAAAATATAACATTTTGACCACGTTTCCGTATAATTTCCTTATATTTTCACATGATAAAAGTGGATATTCGCAGATATTCACACATAAGAACTACGGTTCTTTTTTTTATGTTCGTCACGTGTTATAATAAATTTGGAGGATATTATGACACAAGAAGAACAACAAAAACTAATAGAACTAATGAGATTAGCAAAACAAAAAGAACCATATCAAGAGATGACAGAAGAAGAATTATCTCACTTATTTCTATCAAATAGTCCAAATGTTTATATGATCGATACCAATGGAAACGTGTTTCATCAAACACTTCCACTCCATCAACATCATTATCTAGGATATTTAAATTATTTAAAATATTTGATAGAACAAGAACCTCATAAACACCAAAGTATGTCATATCTTTTAGATATGGATTTTACAAAGAATCCAAAAGCTGGTGTACTCGTTACCACCAAACTTGGAAAATACTTTGAAAATCAAGGTGATATTGTCATTCAAACATGGATGAATCCATATGATATGAATTATTATTTCATGAATACACAAACAAATCAAATGACCAATCAACAAAAAATTGCTTATCATCATATTTTAGAAAGCCATCATATGGATGACGTCCTTCCTATAGAAAATGGACGCTTAGGCACAATTCGTAAAAAAGAAATTTCTATAGAAAAAGAAAATGGAAAACTGTTATAATAAGAATGGAGGTGTTTCAGATGGATTGTATATTTTGTAAAATTGTAAAAGGAGATGTTCCTTCTTATACGATTTATGAAGATGAAATCGTAAAATGTTTTTTAGATGTCAATCCAGATAGCAATGGTCATATTTTAATTATTCCAAAACAACATACATTAGATCTATCTACAATTGATGAGAAAACCATCACTCATATTTACCACATTGCACAAGATTTAAAAAAGAGATTAGAAGAAAGATTACATATTGATGGTTTAACATTAATTCAAAATAATGGAGATGTTCAGGAAGTAAAACATTTTCATCTACATCTAAAACCATATTATAAAGAAAAACAAGAACTGAAACCAATCGAAGAAATCTATGAGAAATTAAAATAACGACTTAAAATTAAAAGTCGTTATTTTTTGGTTCCATACAAGCCTCTATTTGTTCTAGTGAAAAACCTTTCTGATATAATTTATTTTTTACATATTTTACTAATTCATTTCCCTGATATTTTCTTTTTGCTCGTACTAATATTTTCTCATATTCTCTTTCTAATAACTTTGTTTCTTCTTCCCACTTTACATGAGAAAGAACTTCTAATATATCTGCTTTCAAAAACCCTAAAGACATAAATTCTGATATGATTTTCTGTTTTAATTGTCGATTCGAATAACGATGATTCTGAGCAATCTTTTTTAATATCGCATGTTCTAATTTTTCATACATCCAAATTTCATCAATTTCTTGCAAAGCATGTTTTCTAACTTCTTCGCCAATTCCTTGATCTTTTAGATCTTGTTCAATTTTTTCTTTTCCATATTTAGAAAGACGTGCTTTATCTCTTACATAAGCACACGCATATGCCTGATCATTTAATAAGCCTACATCTTTGACACGCGATACACATGCATCTTCTTCCTCTTTTTTTAATTCAAATTTTTTTAACCATTTCCGATACTCTTTTTCACTCATGAACTTCGAAGTTAATTTTTTAACACTTTGGTAATAAATATCAGAGTGTTTTGTTTCTTTTAACAACTGTGGTAATAAATCTTCATCAATCTCTTTATGGTAAAGTAAATTGTGTTTCAAAATAACATCTTCATACGTTGTAATCACATCTTTATTTTGTAAGATGAGTTGATATTTACTTGCTCCTACTTTTTTTATACGTTCTATTTTCATGTGATCACCTCTCATTCATTATAACAAACAAATGTTTGTAAAACAATAAAAAAGCACACATTGTGTACTATTTTATTTCTTCTGTATCATCGTCAATTGTCTTTTCATATCCATCAATGTGGATTAGATTTTTAGCCACTTCTTCAAGCGCTCTTCCAATATTTTTCTTTGATACATATTCATTTTCTTTCATTTGATAAAAACTTGTCTCATCCATCTCTTTGGCTCTTTTAGCAACAATATTTACAAGTAAATATTTTGAACCAACTTGATTTAACAATTTATCGATAGACGGATATATCATATATTACCCCTCCTAATTTGATTGTAACAACTAATTTTCGTTCTTTCAAGTAATTTACGTTTTTTTGACATTTATTTACAATTTTATAAATAAAGAACTATCTTTCTTTTGAAATCCTAGTTTTTGGTAAAGAGAAATTGCCTCTGTTCTTTGATTACCACTCGTAAACATAATATGTGATACTTGCTGTTGCTTTTTTAACAATTCTACTTGTTTTAACATACTAGTTGCGATTCCCTGCTTACGATATTTGATATCAACACAAACATACATCAGATAGAAATAAAATGCATGTTTATAAAAATCATATTGTTTTTGAATCCAAATATGACCTACAACATGATCTTCTATTTTCGCAACGAGAACGATATCGTACTTCTTATCTATCATTTGAAAATCAAAATCATCTTTGATTTGGGAATTTGGAAAACACTGTCTCAATAATGCACAAACTTCTTTTATATCTTTTTCCCTTAAATATTCTATCTTCATAACTTCTCCTATCCAATCACTTCATAAATAATCGGTCTTGTCTCTACTTCTTCTAAAGAAATTTCAAAACAATTCAAATATCTCTGTTCATCTATTGTTTTTTGATTTTCATATACAGTCATTAATACTTCTCCCAACTGTACAAAATCCCCTACTTTTTTATTTAAAACAACACCTACTTCATAATCAATCTGATCCTCTACTCTCTCTCTACCTCCACCTAACTCTTTTACAATGCTTCCTAATTGGTCAGCGTGAATTTGACGAATGTATCCTGTGCTTGTAGCACATATGTTTTTGTGAGAGATTCTTTCTTTTTGATAAAGTGTACCATGTTGTGCATGGACAAATTCTAGGAATTTTTGATATCCTTGTCCATTTTTTAAATTTTCCAATACCTGTTCTTTTGCTTCTTCCATAGGAATAGATTGACCTAAATGTACCATATAAGTTGCGATGGTAAGAACCAATTCATAGAAGTCTTTAGATACTTCTTCTCCTTTTAAAAATTTAATTGCTTCTTCTACTTCAAGACGATTTCCAATAGCATATCCAAGTGGTTGTTCCATATCCGTAAGAAGACAAATCACTTCTTTTTGATATTTTTTTCCAATTTGGATCATTGTGTGTGCGAGGTTTTTGGCATCTTCTAAGGTTTTCATAAGAGCTCCACTTCCTACTTTCACATCGATTACAATTTTATCGGCTCCAGAAGCAATTTTTTTACTCATAATACTAGAAGCAATTAGAGGAATACTTTCTGTTGTTCCTGTGACATCACGAAGAGCATATATTTTTTTATCAGCAGGACATAAGTTTCCTGTCTGACTCGTTAAAGCCATACCGATTTGATTCACTTCGTTGACGAAATCAGAAAATGTTAATTTCGTTTGAAAACCAGGAATCGATTCTAACTTGTCGATAGTTCCTCCTGTGATTCCAAGACCACGTCCACTCATTTTGGCACACTTAACACCACAACTTGCAACAAGTGGCAAGACAGCAAGCGTTGTTTTATCGCCAATTCCACCCGTTGAATGTTTGTCTACTTTTGTTCCCGCAATGGCACTAAGATCTAACATATCACCACTGTGAATCATAATATCTGTGAGATCGACAATTTCTTGTTCATTCATTCCCTTTAGTACAATTGCCATTAAAAGTGCACTCATTTGGTAATCAGGAATAGATCCTTCCACATATCCCATTACCGCTTCTTTGATTTCATCTTTGGATAGTACTTGTCCATTTTTCTTTTTCTCTATGATTGCAATCATATTCATGTTTATCACCATCTTTATTATATAATAAATTGGCAAAAAAAGTACAATCTTTTCTTCGATTGTACTATTTATTCAATTTGATTTCAATTAAATCCAATGTCCTTTTTGGATCTGTTAGTAATCTATAATATAAGTCTTTTCGTTTTCTAATTTCTAATAATATTCTAATTTCCTCTTTCGATACAGCGACATGATATGTTTGTTCATTTTCACCGATATAAGTTTCTGTCGTATCTCTTCCAAGTAAATAATCTGTTGTCACATCTAAAGCACTTGCAATACGATCTAACTGATTTGCAGATGGCGTTTTTTTTCCTAATTCATATCCACAAATAGAAACTTTTGTCACTCCAGTTAATTTGCCCAACTTCTCCTGTGATAATCCATTTTTTTCTCGTAACTCTCTTAATCTATGACCCAAAAACATGACTTTTACCCCCGTTATCTATATGTTAATAACATTATAACAAAGCAACTACATTTGTGATTAAAATTAACTTTTGGATAACATCCGCTTGAAATTAACGGCCAGTTAATATATAATGTAGTTACAGGTGATAGAAATATGGAAAAACTAAAATTAATGCGTTTAAAACATCAAATCAGTTATCAACAAATGGCTACTCTACTAGGAATTAGTAAGCCATTCTATTGGCAAATAGAAAATGATAAAAGACGTTTAAATTACGATATGGCTGTGAAAATTGCTCATATCTTTAGAACAACGCCAGATGAATTATTTTACGATGAGATATGCGAAAAATTGGATTTAAAAAAGCCTAATCGTTTCTACTAGGCTTATTTTAGTTCTTGTTTCAACAATATTTCCATTTGATTGGTAGCGCGAACAGGATCTTTTACAAGATAGTTGTAAAGTCGTTTATGTCTTTTAATGTTATCTAAAATCGTTGCATCCAATACTGTAATTCTTCTCGTATATGGTGTTGGAGCTTCTCGTATGGAAAAGTTATCTCTTCCCAGCAAATAATTTGGTTCAACATCTAAAACATCTGCCAACAAAATAAAGTTGTCAATCGTCGGTGTTCTTGTCCCTAATTCGTAACCACAAATGGAAACTTTCGTTACCCCAATTAACCTTCCTAATTCTTCTTGGGTAATTCCTTTTTTCATTCTTGATTCTTTGAGCCTTTCACCTATAAACATATTACTACTTCCTTTCGATCACCGTTACCTTCTCGTTAATCATTATAAAAGTAATGATTTTGAAAAGAAATAAAATTAACTTGTTGATAACAAGAGTAAATTTTCAATATGTTTATAGAAAGAAGAAACTATTCTGTTTCTTCTTGATTTCTTTTACTAGATAAAAATGTGACCTTATCAGCGACAATTTCTACTACATTTCGTTTATAATCTTCATCTAATTGAATCGTTCGTGACTGAATATGTCCTCGAATTCCAAGTAAATCCCCTTTTTTTACATAAGCAATGGTTTTCTCTGCAACGCCTTCCCACAAAGTACAATGAATAAAATCGGCATCATATTCTCCATTCGCATTCTTATAACTACGTGGTACTGCAACCGTAATATTCGTTACTTTTTTTCCATTTTCTGTTTTTCTCAATTCTGGTTCGCGAACCAATCTTCCAACAATAACAGCTTGATTCAACATAATCATCTCTCCTTTCACATTCACTATAACGAAACAAAAAAAGAAATACAAACAGACAATTTTGTATTTCTTTTTTATGGACTATTTTCTTTTTCTATATGTTATATCAAATGATATCTATTTTCTCTTTATCAACTTGAAAAACAAAAAATTAAACATTTTAATTTTTTTTCTTAGTCAGACGTTTTACAGTCTCTACATTTTCATTTGCAGATTGGTAAACATCCAACTTACGACTATAAAACTCCATTAATTGTTGGTAAAAATAATCGACATCGATAATAGATTTTAATCCATTTTGATTCAATGGTTTGATACTGTCTTTTACTGCATAATATTCTGGTAAGTCATATGTTTTTTCTTCCGTAGATGACATCACAGGAAAACTGATACTTTGTTTATCTAAAAGATAGATAACATTGCTATTAGGTTCTGGTTGATATCCATAAACAATCGTTCCAATTTCTTGTTTTTCAATCGTTCCAACTAGTTTTTTACGATATTCTAGAATTTGTTTTGTCTTTTTTAAATATTCTTGTAAATAAGTATCACGTGATTTTTCATTATCAATGAGTTCGCACACTCTTTCATTTACATCTTCGAACATCACATTAGATTGTACTTGAAAAATAACAACATGTTTTAAGAGTTCTTTTACTTTTTGTAAATACTCTACATATTTTCTTTCCAAGTGATCAAGAAGATCGTATTGTGCGAAAAATAAATTCATGTATTCAATGACTTCTTCCGATGGTACATCTAAATTTAATTTTCTTAAACCTGAAGTTGATAATTCAATTGCCGGAATAAAGCATTGATGACTAACATCGTAATATACTTGTTTTGCCTTATCGACTGCTACCAAAAAAATATCTTCTCCATTTTTCATTGTATAAACATATGGTGTCTTATTTGATTCACGTAGCATTTCTAGATTAATATCTCTTGAACCAAATGAGAATGCACTTAAAAGACCTTCTTTTAGTGCTGATCCTCTATTCTTTTTCTTTTCATTCATGATAAATCCCTTCCTTACTTTGTGCTAGTGTCTCATCCATCCCCCACCAGGCTAGAAGTGCACATTTCTTACGGCTTGGCTGTTTGCCAATATCATCAAAAATAACTGCATTTTCTAGTTTATCTGGTATAAATTCTTTACCGTCAATCATACTTTCAAATTCTTTTACAATTTGTTCTGCTTCTTCCGTTTTTTTTCCTAACAGTGTTTCTATCATAATGGAAGTGGACGCGGTACATACCGCACAAGCTTCCCCTTCGAAGCGAATATCTTCGATTTTACCGTTAGAAATTTTCGTCATCAAATTTACTTCATCGATACAAGAAGCATTATTTTGGGTATTCAAAATATAATCTTTGCCATCTACAAAACCTTTGTTTTTTGGTTCTCGATAATGTTTCATCATCAAGTTTCTCTTTGTTACCGCATCCATAAAACACCCCCTTAGATGAAAAAGAATGAACTTAAACGCTCATTAATTCTTGTTCTTTTTCTTTCAATTTTGCTTCTACAACTTTATTGTACTTCTGAATGAGCTCTTGAACATCGTTTTGGCCACCCTTGATATCATCTTCTGTTATATCTAATCTCTTGATTTCATTATTCGCATCTTGTCTAATATTGCGTAGTGCAATACGTCCTTCTTCGGCGATCTCACGCACTTGTTTTACATATTCCCTTCTTGTATCTTCTGTCAGAGGTGGAATATTTAAAATAATGGTCTCTCCATTGTTATTTGGAGTTAACCCAATATTAGCTTCGTAAATTCCTTTTTCAATTGCTCCCAAACAAGATTTATCAAATGGTTTAATTGATAGTTGTCTTGCCTCTGGAATTGAAATTTGTGCCAATTGATTGAGTGGTGTTGGCACTCCATAGTAAAGTACTTCCACTTTATTTAAAATTGCCGGATTGGCGCGTCCTGCTCTTACATTTGTAAACTTTTTCTCCATTGCTTCAATGGAATGTTGCATTTTTGTTTCCGCTTCTTCTAAAATTTTATCTATATCCATAACATCCTCCATAGAATTATTATAACAATCCCATTTTGGATTGTAAATAGAAAATTTAGTTATTTTTTCTAGTTTTAATATATGTTTTCTATACCTTTATTATGAATATTTTCATTTTTTTACAAATTTAAAAAATAAAATTGATATTATTTCCAACTTTTTGATTTTATGTTAAAATGAGCATGATAAGAGTAAGGAGTATGAATGATGAAAAAAGGTTTTGACAATGAATTATATTTAAAAGTACAAAGTAAAAAAATTAAAGAGAGATTAAAAAAATTTGATAATAAATTATATCTAGAATTTGGCGGAAAATTATTTGATGATTATCACGCAATGCGTGTATTACCTGGTTTTGAAGCGGATTCTAAAATCCGCATGTTATTAGAGTTAAAAGATATTTGTGAAATTGTGTTTTGTATCAATGCCGGTGATATTGAACGAAATAAAATTAGAGCAGATTATGGGATTACATATGACATGGATGTTTTAAGATTAATCGATAAATTAAAATCACTAGGACTTCAAGTAAATAGTGTTGTAATCACATTATACAACGGACAACCACGAGCAGAATCATTTAAAAAGAAATTAGAAGCAAGAGGTATGAAAGCATATATTCATACTCCTACCAAAG
The DNA here is from genome assembly GCA_944355255.1 of uncultured Bacilli bacterium. GTDB lineage: Bacteria > Bacillota_I > Bacilli_A > RF39 > UBA660 > UMGS2016. Next base: position 5,313 of record CALVQD010000038.1, on the reverse strand, counting down.
GTTATCCAACCGATGTTGAAACGATTGTCTCTGAAGAAGGATATGGGAAAAATCCATATATTGAAACTACAAAACCACTGGTTGTCATGACTGCGCCAGGTCCTTGCAGCGGTAAGCTAGCAACCTGTTTATCTCAGTTATATCATGAATATAAACGCGGTATTCAAGCAGGTTATGCGAAATTTGAAACATTTCCTGTCTGGGATTTACCATTAAAACATCCTGTTAACATCGCTTATGAAGCTGCCACTGCAGACTTAAAAGATGTCAATATGATTGATTATTTCCACCTAGATAAATACGGAATCAGTTCTGTAAACTATAACCGTGATTTAGAAGTATTTCCAGTTTTAAAAGATATTTTATATAAAATTACAGGAGAAGAAATATACTCTTCCCCTACCGATATGGGCGTTAATACCATCGGCAAATGTATTATCGATGATAAAGTCGTTCAAGAAGCTGCCAAAGCCGAAATCATTAGACGTTACTATCAAGCATTGTGTGACTGTAAAACAGGCAATGGTGACATGGAAACAGCAAAACGTATCAAAGTACTTATGAATGAATTAGATCTCAAAGAAAGTGATCGTAAAGTTGTCGATGTCGCACTCAAAAAAGCCGAAACAGAAAAAAGACATGTTATTAGTTTAGAACTTCCAAATGGAAAAATAATTACAGGAAAACAAACAGAACTATTAAACCCTGCAAGTAGCTTATTAATTAACGCTATGAAAGAACTTACCCATATTCCAGATGAAATCGATTTATTATCCCCTAGTGTACTAGAACCAATTCAAAAATTTAAATCAAAAGATATCGAACACGCAACACTAAATCTACAAGAAGTAATTATTGCCCTTAGTATTTGCAGTGTTACTAATCCAATCATTGCCAAAGCCTTTAAAAATTTAAAAAAACTTGCTGGTTGTGAGGCTCATGCCAGTTATATTGTAACCAATGGCGATAAAAATGAATTTCGCAATTTAAGAATCAATCTTACTATGGAACCAGTTTTTTACTCCAATGATCTTTACGAAGTAGAATAAAATTCTAACAAATGTTAGAATTTTTTTAATTTTCAACTCCATACTATGAATGGTGATTTTATGAAAATAAGACTCGGTTATGTCGGCACTCCCATTACCATTCCAAATATTACCTATTCTAGTAATGTTACATATACAAATTATTTAAAATTAGGAGAACAAGAAGGATTAAAAAAAATCGATCAAGTCATCCACTCCAACTTTCAAAATTTAAAAAATGTACTTAAATATAATATTCAAAACAATCTCACTTTTTATCGACTCAGTCAAAATTTAATTCCATTAGCGACAAAAAAAGAAGTGATCTTCGACTACACACATACTTATCAAAAAGAATTTTCAGAAATTAGTAAAATTATGTTAAACAATCATATGAGAATCGATACACATCCCGACCAATTTTGTGTTTTGAATAGTACAAAAAAAGAAGTCATTGAAAGTAGTATCCAAATTTTAGAATTTCATTATCAATTACTTACGAATTTAAAAATCCCACCACATATGATACTACATATTGGCAGTAACACTTTTGGTAAGAAACAATCACTTGCTCGTTTTAAAAAACAATTTCTAAAATTACCATCACATCTACAAAAAAGTATTTATCTAGAAAATGACGATAAAATATTTACTGTCACTGATACGCTAAGCATATGTGAAGAATTACAAATTCCATTTGTTCTCGACTATCATCATTACCGTTGCAATCATGAAAAAGAAGAATTAAACATATTACTTCCGAGAATCATACAAACTTGGAAACATGTTCATTTAAATCCCAAAATGCACTTTTCTTCTCCAAAAAATAAAAAAGAATTTCGTAGTCATAGTGAATATCTAGATGTACAAGAATTTATTCAATTCTTAAACCTATTAAAACCTCTCGCTACAGATATCGATATCATGTTAGAATGTAAGGCAAAGGATGATGCACTATTTCGATTAATAAGACAATTAAAGTTTTATACAAAATATCATTTTATTAACAATAGTACTTTTGAAATATAAAAATCATGTGACTTTTACTCACATGATTTTATTTTTCATTCTCTTTGATAAATTTTTGGAAACTTTTAAATTCACTATCATCTTCTAATTTTGTCTTAGCTAACGCTTCTACTAATTTCTTTTGATCTCTTGATAATTTTTTTGGAACAACAACGTTTAATAATACATACATATCTCCAGTACGAGAAGAATTTGTATCTTTTACCCCTTTTCCCTTTAAACGATGTTTGTCATTGGTATTACTTCCTGCTGGGATTGTTAAAATAACATTTCCATAAAGAGTTGGAATTTCTTTTTTACATCCTAACATTGCTTCAGTAATTGTAATTGGAACTTTTAAGTAAATGTCATTATCATCACGAATATACAATTTATGATCGGCAACTTTAAATTCTAAATAAATGTCTCCATTTGGACCACCATTAGAACCAGCTTCTCCTTTTCCAGCGATACGAAGTTGATCTCCAGTATTGACACCTGCTGGAATTTTGACCTCTAAATTTTTCTTTGTTTTTACTTTTCCAAGGCCATGACATTTTTTACATGTAGATTCAAAAATTGTTCCTTTGCCATTACAATGAGGACAACTTGTTTTACTCATGAATGAACCAAATAAGGTACGTTGTTCTTGCGTGACAAATCCACTTCCATGACAATAATCACATGTTTTCTTACCATGACCACCATCACCATGACAATCATCACATGTCTCATATACTTCAACACGTATGTCTTTTTTACATCCAAATACAGCTTCTTCAAATGTTAAATCAATGTGAACTAAACGGTCTCTACCTTTTGTTGGTCTTGTTTTAGAACGTCCATTTCCGCCAAAATCAAAACCAAAGCCACTTCCAAAAATATCAGAAAAGATGTCACTAAAGTCAAAGCCAGAGAAATCATATCCTCCTTGACCATTTCCACCAGCTCCTTGGAAGGCAGCATGACCATAGCGATCATATTGTTCACGCTTTTCTTTATCACTTAATACGGCATATGCCTCTTGCGCTTCTTTAAATTTTTCCGCAGCATCTGGTTCTTTTGATACGTCAGGGTGATATTTTTTAGCTAGCTTACGGAAAGCACTTTTAATTTCAGCTTCACTGGCATCTTTAGAAACACCTAACACCTCATAATAATCTCTTTTATTCATACTGCTTCACTTCCTAACTATTTAAACTTTGATATTCACGAATAAATCCACTAAACATTTCTAAGGCACTTTTCATTGTATCTTTACTTAAGACATCAACACCTGCAATTTTTAGTGTATCAATCGGATCATGTTTACTACCATCTTTTAAGAAGGCAATATAGTTTTCAACAGCATGTTCTTTTCCACTTAAAATATCAGTTACGATATGACAGGCACATGCTAAGCCTGTAGCGTATTTATAAACATAAAATGGAGTATAGAAATGAGAAATTCTCTCCCATTCATAGCGAATTTGATCATCGACAATAACAACTGGTTCGTGATATTTCTTAACGAGTTTCAAATAAATATCAGAAATATATTCACTTGTTAGTATTTTACCTTCTTCTCCAGCTTGATGTAACTGTTCTTCAAATTCTGCAAACATCGTTTGACGATAAATCGTTGCTTTAAACATATCCATTAGATGAGCTAATAAACTCTTCTTTAAATTTTTATCATCTGTCGTTTTTAATAGATGTTTCGCTAGTAATAATTCATTCACTGTACTTGCAACTTCGGCAACAAAAATAGAATAATCTCCTGTTTCATATGGATTGTTTTCTCTCGTATAGTAACTGTGCATAGAATGCCCTAATTCATGAGCAAGAGTTGATACATCATCGATTGTTCCCATATAGTTTAAAAGTACATATGGAGGTGTATCATAGCTACCACCAGAATATGCCCCACTGGCTTTCCCTTTATTTGGGTATACATCAATCCAATGGTGATCAAATGCATCATTTAAACGTCTTACATAGTCATCTCCTAAGACACTCATTGCTTCTATAACTAACTGTTTCGCCTCTTCAAATGTATATTCTTTGGTATTCTCTTTTACTAAATCGACATATAAATCATAAATATGAATTTCATCTAATCCTAATTCCTGCTTTTTTAACTGAAAATATTCCATTAAAACAGGTAAACCATCATTCACAGAATCAATTAAATTATGGTAAGCTTCCACTGGCATTTTATCAGGGAATAGATAAGAAGCCATACTACTTTGATAACCACGTACTTTCGCATCAATCACAGAATAATCGACAATACCAGCTAAAGTAGTTGCAAATGTATTTGAAAATTGTTGATAAGTTTCATATGCTTTTTCAAAAGTACGCTTACGGAAAGCTCTATTTTTAGAACGTAAATTGTAAACAAAATTAGCATCTGTTAATTCTATCTCTTTTCCTTCATCATCTAATACAGATCCTAATTTTAAATCAGAATTCGATAAGATATCATATAAATTAGATGGTGTTTGGAATACTTTTATATATTCTGATAATAATTTTTCTTCTTTTTCTTCTAATACATATGGTTTATAACGAAAGATATTTTTTAAACTTCTTTCAAATTCTTTTAATCTCTCGTCTTCTTTCATATATTCTTCAATCTTTGTATATTGATATTTCATAAGAGTTGGAACAATATAAGCACTACTTGTCGTAGCAAGTGTATATGCATTATCTAACTCCCCTACCATCTTCAAATACGTATTATTACTTTTATCTTCATCGCTCTTAGAATTAGAATAAGTATTTAAACGTTCTAAAGTACGACTTACTTCTTGATCTAATTTTAATAATTCATACAAACTTGTAGCACTTTCCATAAAGTGATCTTGATATTTCTCGTATTCTTTTATCTTTTCTTTCACTTCTTCTAACGTTTGATACCATGCATCATCATTTTTAAAAACAACGCTTAAATCCCATAAATATTCTGGATTCATCTCACTACGACTTTTGATTGTTTTTTCCATAATTATCTCCTTTTTTATGTTATGTTCTAAAAAATATAAAGATATTCAAATACAAAGTGAGAAGTACTACAAATGTAGCACTTCTTCTCTTTTATTTTTCTTCGTATTCAGCATCTTTTACATCATTGTCTTTTTTCTCAGTGTCGTTGTTGTTATCACTTGCTTGTTGTGCTTTGGCAGCTTCTTCATAAACCTTTGTAGCAAGTTTCATCATTGTTTCATTCAATGCTTCTTTTTTCTTCTTAATATCTTCTAAGTCACCTTTTTCAAGTGCTTTCTTTAATTCATCT
>CALVQD010000037.1 GCA_944355255.1 uncultured Bacilli bacterium | reverse complement strand
ACAGCTAAAATTACCTATTTACAAGGTGATATTTATCAAAAGTTAGGAACTAGAGCAAAAGAATACTATCTATCTCAAAAGCAAGCTATTTCAGAGTTATTACGTATTATTGAAAAGGAACATATTTCTTGTGATTTGGAGCAAGTTAGATCTATTCTTTTTGCTTTGGAAGATGGTAATGTTTCAAAAATTAAACGTGAAAAAGAGTTGTTAGAAAGTTTTTCTGCTCATCCGTTTGAAATCTCTGATACTAGTATTAAAGCAGGTATTGATGTTTCTGATACGTATGTTTTTCATCCTTTGAAATATTTATCTGGCTTATCTAGATTATTACTTTCTAAAATTATGTTTTATGAAAATACTTTAGTTCAAAATATCAGAAGAGAAAATGACTATTATCTTTTACAGACTACTCTAGGAGATTTTAAGGTAAGGAATGTTGTTATTGCTTGTCACTATCCTTTCTTTTTGTATCCTAAATTTTTTCCATTAAAGACATATATTCAGCGAGAATATGTAAATGCGTCTAAGGTAGGAAAGCATGAGCCTTATTCTGCTATTAATATTGATTCTTGTCTTCATTCTATTCGTTACTATAAAGATTATCTTATTTATGGTTCTAATCGACATAAGCTTACTAGTAAGATTGATTATGGTAAGAGTTATGAGAAAGCCAAGGATGATTTTAAGAAGTATTTCCATACCACTCCAGAGTATACTTGGATGAATCAGGATATTGTTAGTCATGATTTGTTACCTTTTATTGGAGAAGTTTCTCCTCATCTTTTTGTAGGAACTGCTTATCGTGGTTGGGGAATTACGAATGGAACACTTGCCGGGAAGATTTTATCTGATTTGATTTTGCATAAAAGAAATGAATTTTCTTCTTTATTTTCTCCTTGTCGGATGAGTGTTTCTTTGTTTGCCAATTCTTTTTTAGGAACTTTTCATTATATGAAAGTATATGCTGAAGCTTTGTGGAAGAAAAATAATCCAACTTATATTAGAATTAATGGAGTGATTTATGCAATATATGAAGATAAGGAACATAATGTTCATAAGATTCGTTTGTTATGTCCTCATATGAAATGTAATTTAGTTTTTAATTCGTTTGATGAGACATGGGATTGTCCTTGTCATGGTTCTAGATTTGATTTAGATGGTCAATTGATAGAGGGGCCTGCTAAAGAGAATTTAAAAACTAGTATATAGTTTTTTCTTTGGTACATACTAATAGCGAGGTGAAAAAATGAATAAACAGTGTGAATTAATTGAAAAAATTTATAAGGATGCCGCTATGGGAAGATTTTCTACTCGTAAGTTGTTGGATAATTTAAAGGGTAGAGATAATAAGATTACTGATGATGTTGAAAGTATATTTGAAGGATATTCTTCCTTTGAGGAAAAAGCGAAAGAGGCATTACTTGCTTGTGATATTACTCCAGAAGAAGAAGGTAGTATTACTAAAATGATGTCTTCTATGGGGATTTTTAAAGAGGTTTTAACCGATAATAGTGATGCCGCTATTGCAGATTTATTAATTCAAGGATTATCCATGGGTGTGATTGAGATGGAAAAACGAGTTAAGGGTGCTAAGGACAATGTTAATAAAGAGCATTTGAAACTTGCCAAAGAATTTTTGAAGTTTCAAGAAAAATCTCAAAAGACTATGGAAAAATATTTATAATAAAGACAGTAATGTCTTTTTTCTTTTCTTGTGTTATACTTTCTTTGTGGAGGTATTTTATGGAATATTATATTGATTTAGGTTCATCTACGATTAAAGTTTATCAGTATCAAGAAAAATTAGTGTTATTGGAAGAACATTCTATTTATTTTAAAAATGATTTTGATAGTGAGAGAGGAATTAGTCCTTCTAATTTAGAAGAGTTATGTCGTTATTTTGATGAGTTGTTGGATAAATATCATTTCAGGTATGAAAATACACATATCTTTGTTACTGGTATTTTTCGTAATTTAAATAGTGATAGAAGGTGTGAATTAGTAAAATTATTTAATGAGAAATTTGATTTGCATTTTAATATTATTTCTCATGGTATTGAGAGTTATTATTTAGCGAAAGCAATGGAGCATGATTATAACGATAAAAAAGTATTGATTATTAATATGGGTGGTAAAACTACAGAATTGGTAACTTATCATCATGGTAAAGTTACTGATACTAAGAATCTTACCATTGGTGTTGCGGAAATGTTGAATCAGTTTTCTAAAGTGAATGATTCTATTAGTGGTAATAGTGTCGAAGAGATGGAGGCTTTTGTTTTGGATAAGCTTTCTTCGGTTTCTTTTGATGATGATTATGATTGTGCTATTTTTACTGGAGGAGAAGAGAGGTTTGAACTGTTAACTAAGTTCCCATTAGTTAAAAATACATTGTTTGAAGATGGTGTTCATTCTTATATGGTTTCATTAGATGATTATGTTGTGGGCACCAAACGTGTATTTTTTGAGTATACGATGGATGATTTATATAAATTGATGCCTAGTAATCCTAAATGGATGGATGGGGCTAGAAGTGGTGCGGTTTTGCCTCTTGCTATTTTTAGGAAAGCTAATATTCCTTGGATTGTTCCTTCGGATTTGAATTTAATTCATGGTGTAATTCGCGATGAGAGAAGTTAATTCTCTTTTTTTTGTTTAAAAATTTCTTTTTGTTACAGACTATATTTGGGAGGAATTTTATGAACAATATACAATATATGGAAGTACCTAGTAATGTACTTACTGGGAAAGATTTAGATTATTTATCTGATATGTTTCAGTGGAATTATGGAGCATATAAGAAAATGAAAAATTCTGTAGGGCAAGTTACTGATCAAGAAATTGTTGCAGTGATGGATAAAGCTGCAGGGGCTTTTGATCAAAATTTAAATACTATTTTGTCTATTTTGGGAGGTGTTTCTGTTGAATAATCAAATTGCAAATCCAAAAGTAGAAGTGCCTACTGGAATTTCTTGTAATGATAAAGACTATATTAATTCCTTATTATCTTGTCTTAAGGAGATGTCTAAAAATTATGTTATGGCTATGAATGAAGCGAGTAATGAGAGTTTATATGAAAAATATAAAGAAGTGTTTTTGGTTCTTACTAGTTTACAAAGAGAAGTTTATGAATTGATGTTTCGTAAAGGTTGGTATTCTTTAGAAAATGTAGATACTCAAAAAATAAGTCAAAAGAGTCAGATGTTATCGCAAGAATATCAGGATTTGAATGCTTAAATTTTAGAAGAATAGATATTCTTCTTTTTTGTTTTTTTGATTCTAAGTATATTCTTGTAAAAGTTGGTTATTTTATAAATAGGTGATGAATTTTGACAAAGTTTACCAGTTATGTTATAATATACTCTATCTCAGGGGGAGATTATACATGAAAACAGAAAATATACCGTCGAGGCGAAAATTATTAGCGACGACGATGTTTCTTTTTACAAGTTTAATGATTTGTTATTTTTATGAATATCACAAGGTTTATCAAAGTATTGATGTTACTGTTTCAAATTCAGCAGTGATAGAATATGGTAGTCCTAATTATGATATTCGTACTGTTGTGGATTCGGTAGATGGAGAAATCATATCTATCAAAAAAGATATTGATACTACCAAAGTAGGTCTACAA
>CALVQD010000036.1 GCA_944355255.1 uncultured Bacilli bacterium | reverse complement strand
ATTCTTTCTATGGCAGCCATTGGATTTGGTGTTTGGTTATAAGATAACTTCGGTTATCTTTTTCTTATGCTTAAAATAGTGTATAATAAAATTGGTGATGATATGTGTAGTAAGTTGTTAAAAGAATGTGAAGGAAAATTGATTTTTCTATATGGAGGACCTACTAAAACGACAGAAGAAACACTAGAAACCTTATTTCAAAGTTCTACAGATAACTGGAGCAAAGATTACGTGAAATTGATACAATCATTAAAGCAACAAAGACTTTGGTACCATAGAATGGAAAAATTAAGTTTTTTAACATTATCTATGTTTTTAAAATTCTATCAATTATTTCAAAAAGAATTATATGAGAAAGAGAGTAGTAGTGTACTAGAACAATTAAAATTAGATCCCAATAAAAAGTTAAAAAACTTTACAGATGCTGAAAAAGAACGTATTTATTTCTTTTTACTATATCAATTACAATTAAATATTTATGTATTTGAAGAACCTTTTTTACATCAAAATGATCATGAAGTACATGCGATGTTAAAGTTAATTTACGAAAAAATAAAAAATCATCAAATTGTCTTTCTTACTTCTAATTATCAAATAGGTCGTATGGAACAGATGGTAACGGATGTATTAATAGTAACTGATAAGAAGATAAAATTAGATACGGTTTCGAAAATATGTCATTATAATTATTCTTATGTACATATTAAAGGAAAGAATTACAAAAAGTTAAAATTAAGTATTAAAAATATTATTTTAAAAGATCAGACAGAAGATGAAATTATCTTTTTATACTGTGGAAAATTTCAAGAGTTATTTCAAGTATTACAAACAGAAGAATTAGAAGATGTATCGATTCGTAAGCAGACATTAGAAGAAGTGTTAAGAGCGATGAGTACGAAATAAAAAATGACAAACGATTGTAAGAAAGTAGAAAAAAGTACACATATTTGTGTATTTTTCTTTTCTTTTCTGGAAAAGTTTGATATACTTATGTTAAATATAAGAGAATAGTGAGGGATTTCTTATGAACAATGAAGATGTAAATAATAATATAACAAATGGAAATGTAGCTTCGAATCCTGCATTTGATGATATTGAAATATTAGATATGGATGATATAACACCAACAGTAACACCATCCACTCCTATAGAAAATAAAGAAGTAGAAAATGTAAAACCGATGACTTCTATTCCACCAATTGAAGAGGTATTGGGAGAAAATATAGTTGTTCCACAACCAAAAGTAGAAACAACGACGTCAGGTACTGGAAATCCATTACCAGCGATTGAAGATGTGTTAGGTACAAGTGAACCAACGAAAGTAGAACCAGCTGTTGTAGAACCAAAGGTAGAGGAGAATAAACTTCCATCTTTAGATGAAATGTTTGGACCAGATGTTACAGCTCCAACACCAGAACCTGTGGTAAACAAACCAGTAGTAGAACCAGCTCCTGCGGCTCCTTCAGTAGAAGAACCGACTAAGAGTATTCCATCTGTATCAGATGTATTTGGTGTATCAACACCAAAAGTAGAGACAACTGCAACACCGGTAACAGAACCAACTACTCCTGTTGTAGAGCCAACAGTTCCAGTTACAGAACCTACTGCAATGAATGCGAAAGAAGAGGAAGTTGTATCAAAATTAGAAAATACAGATATGACTCCAACAAAAGAAGAAAAGAAAGAAGAATTAGAAAATACCATTCTTTTAAATAAACAATTAAATGATGCGAAAATGGCAATTAAAGCAGAGGAAGCAAAGAAAGATCCAGAACAAAAAAATAAAAATGGATTAATGCTTGTCATCGCACTATTTACTGTATTAATTGTTGCAGTTATTGTAATTCCATTTATTTTTAATTATTTAAATAGTTAAAAAAAACGAGTGAAAACTCGTCTTTTTTATTCTGGATGTGTCGATAATTCAATCATCAAATCCATATTATCATCTTTAGCCATAATATTTTTATGATATGCCCCACATTTCTCACATCGATAAATAATTTTATAAGTATCTTTAAATTTTTCTATAGAAACTGGTTTCAGTAATCCTTGACATGTATTTTTACGATCTCCAGGTAAAATATCGACATGTTTGGAATAAAGACAAAAAGGACAGTGATCTCGTGCAGTATAATTTAATTTGCTTACTTCTTTATGACAATGTTCACAAATAAATGATTCATCTTTCATCGTAAATTTTTTCATACTATCACCAAAAACATTATAACATATATTATAAAAAAATTATGAAATGTACCTTTTTAAAAACTAAATAAAAATGTATAAACTTCTTCTATTTTTCTTTCTTATATGATAAGATGTTGATATCTTGGAGGTAGTTATGGAGTTAAAAGTTGAACATTTAAGTAAAAGTTTTGAAACAAAGGAAGTATTAAAAGATATTAATTTTACATTTCAAGAGGGAAAAATATATGGATTATTAGGAAGAAACGGAAGTGGTAAAACAACTTTCTTTAACTGTTTAAATCGTGATATTCCATTTGAAGAGGGGACCTTTACTCTGATAGATAAAGAACAAAGTCGTCCTTTAGAATTAGAGGACATTGGATATGTATTATCAACACCAAATGTTCCAGAATTTTTAACAGGAAGAGAGTTTTTAAAATTCTTTTTAGATATTCATCAAGATAAGCTAGACGAAAAAAAGACGATCGATGAATACTTTGAATTTATGCATATTGAAAAAGAAGATCGTGACAAATTACTAAAAGATTATTCTTATGGAATGAAAAATAAAATGCAGATGTTAGTAAATATGATTGCCGATCCGAATGTATTATTACTAGATGAGCCACTGACTTCTTTAGATGTTGTTGTTGCAGAAGAAATGAAACAAGTATTAAAATCGATGAAGAAAAATCATATTTTGATTTTTTCAACACATATTATGGAACTTGCACTTAGTTTGTGTGATGAAATTGTATTACTCAATCATGGAACATTACAAGAAATTGATCGTAGTCATTTAACAGATCAGGAATTAAAAGATAAAATTCTTGCTGCACTCACGGAGGAATCATCATGTTAGAGACATTTATACAATCGTTTCAAGTAAAAAACACCTATCGCGTTAATACCTTTATTTATTCTTTAAAACAAATTCCAATTTTGGGAAAAGTATTTAAAGATGCTTTATATAGTAATTATGCATTAAAATTACTAGGAACACTCGTCAGTATCATGACCGAAATTTTATCTATTTTTTTAGGAAAGTTCTTATATATAACCATTATGGTTTTTGCGGTTATTACGTTATATCCTGGTACTTCAACAGTTAATTTTGTACATGTTTTATTCTTCTTAACTCTAATTGGAGCTCTTATGAATACTTACATGTTTAATCCAACTAAAGATAAATATTATGCGATGTTTATATTAAAAATGGATTCCAAAGAATATACACTTTCAAATTATTATTATACAATGTTAAAAGTGATTGTTGGTTTCTTACCATTTACTTGTCTTTTTGGGATACTTAGTAAAGTACCGCTTTGGATCTGTATTTTGTTTCCTTTTTTCATCGCAGGTTGTAAAATTCTTGCCAATGTATATTTTTTAAATAAATATAAAAGAACAGGAATAATTACAGATGAAAATCATCCCGTAAAATGGGTATGGGCTTGGACAGCAATTTTTCTGATTCTTGCTTATGCACTGCCATATTTTGGAATTGTGTTACCATTACCTGTTGCTTGTATTTTTATGGTTCTTATTACAATTGGAGGTATTTTTGGTGTTTTCTACCTACAGAAATTTACATTATATCGTGAGATTTATAAAATTATTTTAACGAATGATAATATGAATTTAGCAAGCTATAAAACGACAGAAATATCAAAACAAACAGTATTGAATCGTATCGATGTTGATACAAATATTACAAGTCATAAACATGGATATGCATATTTTAATGACCTATTTGTAAAAAGACACAGTAATTTATTATTGAAATCAGCAAAGAAAATATCTTTAACAATATTTGCTATTATCGTTGCGATGACTGGTATCTTTTTTGTAGTACCGGCATTTGCAGAGAAAACCAATCAAATATTACTTGTTATGTTACCATATTTTGTCTTTATCATGTATTGTATCAATCGTGGTCAAGAAGTGGCAAAGGCTATGTTTATGAATTGTGACCATAGTATGCTTACTTATGGATTTTATCGTAAACCAAAAGTCATTTTAAACTTATTTAAAGAGCGCTTAAAAAGTGTCATCATCATTAATTTACTGCCAGCATTTGTACTTGCTTTAGGACTTGTATTTTTACTGGCGATTACAGGAGGAACGACACAATTTATCGATTATCCAATTTTATTCTTTTCTATTTTGGCGATGAGTGTTTTCTTCTCTGTACATCATTTAGTTTTATATTATTTATTACAACCATATAATGCGGAAAGTGAAACGAAGAGTGCAACGTATGGGATTGCTAATGGACTTACTTATTTATTTTGTTATTATATGTTAAAAATTCAAATTCCAATTTTTACGTTTGGATGTTTAACAATTGTATTTAGTATTTTATACTGTTTTGTCTCACTATTTTTAGTTTATCGATACGCACCAAAAACTTTTCATTTGAAAAATTAGATACAACTGTATCTTTTTTCTTTGGGAGAAGTTATGTTATAATATAAAATAGGAGTGGTAAGGATGGATTATACAGTTACAATTGATCAATTTGAAGGACCATTAGATTTATTATTGCATCTGATTAAACAAAGTGATATTGAAATTGAAGAAATTGAAGTCTCTCAAATTACGGAACAATATTTAAATTATATTCAAAAGCAAGAAGAAATGAATTTAGATGTGGCAAGTGAGTATCTAAATATGGCTGCAGAATTAATTGAGATAAAATCAAGTCATTTATTACCACGAAAATCAAAGGAGACTACAGATGAATTTGAAGAGGATCCAAAAGAACGTCTCATTCGTCGTTTAAAAGAATATGAACAATATAAAAATGTAGTATCACGTTTGCGTAAATTAGAAGAAGATAGAAATCTAATATATACTAAAGAGCCATCTAATTTAGCAATGTATAAAATAGAAGATACAACGTTATCTGATGAGATTACTTTAGATAAATTATTAGAAGCTTTCCGCGAACTTCTAAAGAGAAAAGAATTAGAAAAGCCATTGCATACAACAGTAACAAAAAAAGAATACTCTGTATCAAAGAGAAGTTTTGAAATTAGAGAAATGATCAGACATAAAAAAAAGCTTTCTTTTCAAGAATTATTTCACGAATGGTCTCGTGATTATGTTGTTGTTACTTTTCTATCTATTTTAGATTTAGCAAAAAAACAAGTTTTAAAAATCGAACAAAGTCATAATTTTGATCAGATTATACTATCAGCTAAGGAGGAGAATTCTCATGAATCTTAAAGCCGTAACAGAAGGTTTATTATTTGTTTCTGGAAGTGAAGGTATCACGTTAGATGAACTTTCTAAAATTTTAGAAATTGATTTAGAACAAGTTCAAACGTATTTAAAAGAATTAAAACAATCATATCAACAAGAAGATAGAGGAATTACTTTAGAAAAATACGGAGATGTTTTTAAGTTAACTACAAAAAAAGAACATAAACCATATTATGAGAAGTTAGTTACTGTACAAGATAGTCCTAACTTAAGTCAAGCAGCTTTGGAAACACTTGCTATTATCGCATACAATGAACCAATTACAAGAGTGGAAGTAGATGAGATTAGAGGTGTAGGAAGTGCTCATTTAGTGAGAAAACTATTACTGAAAAATTTAATTGAAGAAAGAGGAAAGTCTGATTTACCAGGACGTCCTATGTTATATGGAACAACGAAAGAGTTTTTAGATTTCTTCGGTTTAAAAGATAAATCATCGTTACCAATTATCGATACGGATGAAATTGAAACAATTGAAGTAGAAACTGATCTATTTGATTCTAAATATCATGAAAAGAATGATGAATGATGACAGAAACAATTTGTTTCTGTTTTTTTCATGAATAAAATTAGATATTTGTACTAATTCTTTCTGCTTTTTTTCATATATTATAATGAAAGGAGTGTGAATATGGATATATACGAAAGTGCTATGCAAAAAATAGAGTGTGATAAGCAAAACTGTAGACCAGGTACTATCTTTGTTGGACCAACGGGACCAACAGGTCCATCAGGCGGACCAACGGGACCAACCGGGCCAACGGGACCAACCGGACCAACAGGTCCAACAGGACCAACTGGACCGACAGGGCCAACCGGACCTGCCGGACAAGGAATTGCAGCACAAGGATTTTATAATACATTACCTGAACTTTTAGCAGCCCATCCAACAGGAGTTCCAGGGCAAGCATATATTG
>CALVQD010000035.1 GCA_944355255.1 uncultured Bacilli bacterium | reverse complement strand
AGATAAAGATAATAAAATCATCAGTGTACAATTATATATTGAAGGGAAGAAAGATTTAGTAATTCAAATAGGAAATTCCTATCGAAAAGGAACAGACTTCAGTAAATTAGGAGAAGAAGGATATACTACAAAGGGTGGAGATCATGGACAAGGATTATCACTTGTAAAAGACTTAGAAGAAAAACATCCAGAGATTAGTCATGAGACAATTGTCAGTGGAAAGATTATATTCCAGAAATTAAAAATAAAAGGATTGAAATATTAAGCTTCAATCCTTTTTAATAGTTCTGAACTATGTCTGAAATGTCCATAAATTGGCTCAAAATGTATTTTTGTATGAAATTAATGTTTTCATATTGCATTTTATGTGTTTTCTAAAACACTTCAGGTAGGATGGATAAAAATAGAAAAGAAATACGGTAAAATGGAACTTGTCAACAGGAAAAATCAATGACAAGTAATTCTCTTTTCACACTAAAACATGTCGAATTTTGAATGTTGAAATTTCTTGCAATAGTACACGTTTGTAAGTTATGATGAGAATGTAGAAAGACAGGTGATTTAAGAATGATGAAGGGGAAGGTAAAGTGGTTCAATAATGAAAAAGGTTTTGGATTTATTGAATACAACGAAAAAGAAGATATTTTCGTACATTACTCTGCTATCCGAAGTGAAGGCTACAAGTCTTTAGTGGAGGGACAATATGTTGAGTTCGAATTAGTTCGCACTGATAAGGGTCTACAAGCTAAAAACGTTGTAGAGATTAAAACTGCTCTTGTCTAGCAGTTTTTTTCTAAGAACCCGTAGGAAGAAACTTGAAAAGTCTAAAAAATGGTTTGAAATATCGTAGAAATTATTATATCAAGTGAAAAATGTTTGTTTATGTCATTTTTTGTATATTTGAGACACAATTTGTTTGCAAGACGTAATTTTCCGGTAAAATGAATACTGTCGCAACCGATACGCGACAAGATAAGCTTATCAATGTATAGAAAGGAGTTGTACTATGCTTAGTGGAAAAGTGAAGTGGTTTAACAACGATAAAGGTTATGGCTTCATCCAATGTGGAGATATGGATGATATCTTTGTTCACTATTCTTCTATTAGAAGTACTGGTTATAAATCTTTAGTTGAAGGACAATATGTTGAATTCGAACTTGTTCGTACTGACAAAGGTTTACAAGCTAAGAATGTTGTGGAATTAAAAACTGTTTTAGTTTAACAGTTTTTATTTTTTGTCACATAAAATTACATATTATTTTTGATTATTTTGTGTTATAATGAAGGTGTAAGAGAAAGGATGGAGGATATATGAAATTTAATATTCATGGTAGTAAGGTAAAAATTACGAAACCAATCAAATCTTACATTGAAGAAAAATTAGGAAAGCTGGACAAATACTTCGAAAATCCAGATGAGATTACAGCTCATGTTCAAGTGCGAATCTCTGGATTAGATCAAATTGTGGAAGTGACTATACCAGCACGTAAAATGATTTTAAGAAGAGAAGAAAGGGATAAAGATTTGTATGCAGCAATTGATTTGGTCTGTGATAAATTAGAGCGTCAAATTAGAAAAAATAAGACGAGAATGAATAAGAAACCAATAAAGCCAAATCTTGTTGATTTTAACATTTCTTTTGAGGTAGATAAACAAGAACTAGCAGATAATAAAATTGTCAAAAGAAAAACATTGGAAATGAAACCAATGAATGAGGAAGAAGCAATTTTACAAATGGAATTATTAGGACACGAATTCTTTGTATATAAAGATATGGATACAGAAAATATTTGTATACTTTATAAACGTAAAGATGGAAATTATGGTGTAATTGAGACAAATTAAGAGCAGGAATGCTCTTTTTTTATAATATCTATTAGGAAAGACTATGCTTTTTCTAAAAAATTTGGTAAAATAAGTTGTGTTACATGAGTAGGAAGGATGATCCATGTGAAATTTTTGAAAAAAATTTTTGATCATGAGTATAAAGAATTAGAACGTTTTCAGAAGATTGCAGATAAAGTAGATGCATTAGAAAAAGAATATAGTGAATTATCTGATGAAACGTTAAAGGGGAAAACAGAAGAATTTAAAGAAAGACTTGCTAATGGAGAGACATTAGATGACATTTTGGTGGAAGCTTTTGCAACTGCACGTGAAGCTGCTTATCGTGTGATTGGAGAAAAGCCTTATTATGTTCAAATTCTAGGTGGACTAGCAATTCATTATGGAAATATTGCTGAAATGAAAACTGGAGAAGGAAAAACCTTAACTTCTACGATGCCAGCTTATTTAAATGCATTAGCAGGAAATGGAGTTCATATTATTACAGTAAATGAATATCTTGCTGGTCGTGATGCTGAATGGATGGGTAATATTTATCGCTTTTTAGGTTTAACAGTTGGTGTGAATTATAGAGAATTAACACCTGCTGAAAAAAGAGAAGCATATCAATGTGATATTATGTATTCAACGAATAATGAAATTGGTTTTGATTACCTAAGAGATAATATGGTTGTCAATGCCAAAGATCGTGTACAAAGAAAGTTGAGTTTTGCCATTATCGATGAGGTGGACTCAGTGTTAATTGATGAAGCCAGAACACCATTGATTATTTCTGGTGGATTTATGAAATCTGCTAATTTATATCGTGATACAGATCGATTTGTTAAGAATCTAAAAGAGAATGATGGTTATATTTATGATGAAAAAACAAAAGCTGTTTCTTTAGATGAAAAAGGAATTGTAGCAGCAGAAAAAGCTTTTAAAGTAGACAATCTGTATGACTTAAAAAATACCAATTTAGTTCATTTTATTAATCAAGCATTGCGTGCAAATTATGCGATGAAAAATGAATTTGATTATATTGTTAAAGATGGAAAAGTTATTATTGTAGATCAATTTACTGGACGTTTGATGGAAGGAAGAACCTACTCTGATGGATTACATCAAGCAATTGAAGCCAAGGAAGGTGTTGAAATTCAAGAAGAAACAAAGACTTTGGCAACGATTACATTCCAAAATTTATTCCGCATGTATCATAAGTTATCTGGTATGACAGGTACAGCAAAAACGGAAGAGGAAGAATTTAGAGATATCTATAATATGTATGTAATTCGTATTCCAACGAACAAACCGGTTATTCGTAAAGATTATGGCGATTTGATTTTTGCTACAAAAGAGGGAAAATATAAGGCTATTGTTAACGAAATTAAGGAACGTCATGAACAAGGACAACCTGTATTAGTTGGTACAATTGCTGTTGAAACAAGTGAGCTAATTAGTTCTATGTTAAAAAAACTTCATATTCCACACGAGGTATTAAATGCGAAAAACAATGCACGTGAAGCAGAAATTATTGCAAATGCTGGTCAAAAAGGTGCAGTTACAATTGCGACTAATATGGCTGGTCGTGGAACCGATATTAAGTTGGGCGAAGGTGTCAAAGAACTAGGTGGTTTATGTGTTATTGGAACAGAGCGTCATGAATCAAGACGTATTGATAACCAATTAAGAGGACGTTCTGGACGTCAAGGAGACCCAGGTTTTTCACAATTCTGCGTATCATTTGAAGATGATTTAATGGTTCGTTTTGGTACGGATCGTGCGAAAGATTTACTTGCTCGTGTCGGTTTTGATGGAGATCAATCTATTCGTAATAAAATGTTATCTAATTCGATTGAAACAGCACAAAAACGTGTTGAAGGAAACAACTTTGATATTCGTAAAACATTGTTGAAATACGATGACGTAATTAATCAACAACGTGAGATTATCTATGCAAGACGTAATGACATTTTAGATAATGAAAGTATTCATGAAGAAACATTAAATACATTTAAAAATACAATTGCTGATTTAGTAGAAGATCATTTAGTGGACGAAAAACATCTATCAGAAAAAGATATTGATGAAATTTTAGAAACCGTTAATGAAAATTTCTTAAAGAATGACATGAAAAAAGAAGCAATTGTGGAAATGGATACAGAAGAAATTATTTCTTACATCTATGCACGTGTAGTTGCTGAATACGAAGAAAAAATGAGTCAAATTCCAGAAGAAGTAAGAAATGAATTTGAAAAAGCGATTACACTTCGTGTGATTGATATTCATTGGATGGATCATATTAATACAATGTCACATCTACGTGAAGGTATTTATTTACGTAGTTATGCACAAGTGGATCCACTACAAGCTTATACAAAAGAAGGATATCAATTATTTGATGAAATGACATATACAATTGATAGAGAAACAACTATTTACTTATTACGTGCCGAAATTCGTCAGAATATTGAACGTAAGCAAGTAGCAAAAGGTGAAGCGGTTGATAATTCAGCGAAAGAAAAAAAACATACTCCTAAAAGATCAAAAAAAATAGGAAGAAATGATCCGTGTCCATGTGGTTCGGGAAAGAAATATAAACAATGTTGTGGAAAGAACGCATAAATAAAAGGAAAAATCAATATTAATAAAATTAAAAATTGGTTCGGATTTTTATGAAATGTCCACTAAATATTAAAAATATGTAGTAAAATAAGGGTGTGAACAAGTATTTAATTTGTTGACACCCTTTAATTTAATAGAATGGAGGGAATAATTATTGAAAAAAGATTTAGTAACAACAGAAATAATTGTTAAAGAAAATAAAGTGGGAATATTAAGAATAGGAAATGTTAATTATATTTCATTAACAGACTTAGCAAGGTATCAAAAT
>CALVQD010000034.1 GCA_944355255.1 uncultured Bacilli bacterium | reverse complement strand
AAAAAAACGTTTTATTTTCTATAAAAATAACGGATGACACTATTTGTCAACACATTTGCAACTTTATCCTGATAATTATCCTGTGTTAACAAATAACGATCATTAGGATTTGTAATATATCCGATTTCAACTAATACACCTGGTTTTTCTAAGCGATGAAATAAATACATATCATTTTTTTCTTTCGCTTCTCTTGTGGTATATAAATACTGTTTTAAATCTTCTTGTATTAATTCTGCAATCTTCTTATTTTCTTTCACTTTACTATCATAAAACACTTGGGCTCCATGATAAGTCGTAGAAGTATCCGCATTTAAATGAATAGAAATATATAAATCACATAAAGAACGATTAATCATATTACTCCTTCGTGATAGATCACTACGTTTTCGATTAATCGTATATGGTACAGATAAATCATAATCACCATCTCTTGTCAAAAAAACAGTGGCTCCTTTCTCTTTCAATTTTTTTTCTAACTTTTTCACAATACTCAAATTAATATCCTTTTCATAAATATTACGATAAAGAGCTCCACTATCTGGACCACCATGACCAGCATCTAAAAAAATTGTCTTTTGATATAATGGTTTTTTCACAGTTTTCGCCTGTCCAAAAGAAACAAGACATACTAACACAAGAAATGAAAAAAATACATATAGTTTGTACTTTATCATAAAATCACCTATTAAACTATATGTATTTTATTACTTTTTAAAACTAAGTTACAATCTAATCTTTATATTGCTAAGAAGACTTCTTCGCATTCTTATCTTGATTAAAAATAAACAATTTACTAAAAACATAATTAATCACAATAACAACTACATTCATAATAATTTTGGCAATCATTTTATTTGCCATCATAACACTGACAAATATATACATTCCAATCATATCAACAGCATAAGAGAAAATACGAGCAGCAAAGAAAGAACCAATCTCCTTCGTAAGCTCTTTACGATTAGAAGTCTTACTCTCAAACACAAACACTTTATTCGTCACATAAGCAAAAATAACAGATAAAACCCATGCAATCGTATTATTCACATAAGTGTTAATTCCCATTAAATCCATAATATAAAAAGATACAATATTTACAACCGTAGTTAAACCACCAAACACTAAATAATTAATCATCTCTCGATACTTATTATACCAACTAGTATGATTGTCTTTTTTGATGTAATCATCTAATAATTTAACAAATTTCTTTTGATTGGAATGGAATTTTTTAGGTTTAAAATGACTAATTCGATCAATAGCTTCTCCTAAGCTTTCTAAATCTTGAACTCCAAGTAAATATCCATCTTGATCAAATTGTGAAATAATTTGTACTTGATGATCATTCACATGTTCCTTATATCGTTTCAGACGAGGTACTGCGATTATTTTTTTATTCTTTTTTAAACTATCCAATATGGTACCTACTCCACCATGAGTGATGATATAATTAGCTTCTTCTATATATTGATTAAATTCATCCATAGATAAAAAATCCATCATTTTCATATGTTTTGAATGATATTTTGTTTTTCCACATTGTACAATAACATCTTCCGTTATCTTACCATTTTCTATTTCTCGATCTACGGCCTTTAATAAACGAGAAAAATCTTTATCATTTGTTCCTAATACTACAAAAACCATTAGTAAATCCAACCTCCATATTTCGCATCTTGATATAATTTTGTCATATCTTTCCACTGTACAATGAATAAATCAGAAATTGGATAAAGTAATTTCCCAGTTGCTGTTTTTGTATGGATATTAGCAAAAGATTCAATATAAACAATACGACTTCCCATAATTTTACCAATACAACACATTGGCCCAGCAGTATGTGTCCCAGTTGTAATAATATAATCAGGGTGTACTTTTAAATAAAAATAAGCACTTTTAAAACAATTTGCAATTAATTTAAATGGATATGTTAACGGATGTGACTTTGTTCCATAAATTAAGAAGTTAATACGTCCCGCATATTTATTCTTTAACTCTTTACTAGATTTTGTTTTTTCCGTAATAATATGATAATCATATTTTGAAAACATACTTTCTAACTGCATCAACTCATTGAAATGTCCCCCAGTTGATGAAATAAATAATACCTTTTTCATGTTCTTCACCATCCTTATTATACAATACTTTTTTTCTTTCGTCTATGAAAAAAAGAACCAAGCTCTGGTTCTATTTTTTTGATTTCGTGTGATGAATTACATAACTTTCCACTAAGAAACGAGGACGTCCTTTTGTTTCCATATATATTTTTCCAATATATTCACCAATGACTCCAATTGATAAGATTTGAACACCACCTAAGAACCAAAGGGAAATAATTAAAGAACTCCATCCTGCTACTGTAAAACCAAGAACATGTCTTACAATCGTATAAATAAACATAATCACACTAATCACTGAAATTAAAAATCCAATTGCTGTAATAAAACGTATCGGTTTCACACTGAAAGAAGTAATTCCATCTAATGCGAAATTTAACATTTTCTTTAAAGGATATTTACTTTCTCCTGCAAATCTTTCATTTCTCTCATATTCTACAATTGTACTTGGAAAACCAATCAATGGCATAATTCCTCTTAAAAACAAATTTACTTCTTTAAAATTTTCTAAAGCATCTAAAGCACGCTTACTCATCAGACGATAATCAGCATGATTATAAACAGATTCTACCCCCATACGAGACATTAATTTATAAAATGCAAGCGCTGTTGTTCTTTTAAAGAATGTATCTTTTTTTCTAGAAGAACGAACACCATAGACAATATCATTTCCATCATAATAAGCATCTACAAATTTATCTACTGCATCAATATCATCCTGTAAATCAGCATCCATCGAAATCACCATATCAGCATCTGCTTTTACTGTCATTAATCCAGCTAATAAAGCATTTTGATGTCCACGGTTACGTGAAAGATTAATTCCACCAAATAGATGATCTTTTTCACAATAAGAGGAAATCAATTCCCATGTCTTATCTTTTGAACCATCATTTACAAATACAACATGAGAATCAGGTGATATTTTTTTTGCTTTTATTAATTGATTCATTTTCACTTTTAAACGTTTTGAAGTTTCTGGTAAAACTTCTTCTTCATTATAACAAGGTACAACAATATACAATTTATTCATAAACTATAACTCCTCTGCAAAATTCTTTTGTAAGCGATAAAAGATTTTATAACCTACATACAATAAAATGAAACTAAAAATTGTAATAATAGCCAACCCTTGTAAATCTGGCATTGTCTGATAATAAAGTGTATCTCTAAATCCTTGAATAACATAGGCCATAGGGTTTATTTTAAATACCCAAGAAAAAGCCTCTGGAATCATATTCATTGAATATACGATAGGTGTTGCATAAAATAATGCCTGAATTACAACGCCAATAATATGTTCTAAATCTCTTAAATAAACAGTAACTGATGAAAGAATGAAAACACATCCTAAAATCAAAGTATACTCTATGAATACATAAATTGGGAAAAAGATAAGATACTCACTAAATCCAATCCCAGTAAAAATTAAGAAGATAAAGATAATAATACAAGAAATTAAGAAATTAACAAGACCACTAGTAACAATGGAAATTGGTAAAATCTCTCTTGGAAAATATACCTTTTTTAATATATTTGCATTCGCAATCACAACTGCTGCCCCTTGTGTAATTCCCGTTGTAAAAAAAGTCCAAGGAATTAAAGCAGTCATCAAAAACATCGTATAATTTTTTTCTGGTGATTTTAAAATAATTGGGAAAATAATGGCATATACCATTAACATCAATAATGGATTTAAAAATGACCATAAAATTCCTAAAAATGATTTTTTATATTTACCGCGAATTTCTTTACGAATACTCGTTCTAAGGAATTCACGATATTGACTTAATCGTTGAAATACATTCATTTTCTTCCACTCAACTTTCTTTTTAAGATTCTCTTAATACGACGATATTCTAATGCGATAAATTTAAAGAACAGTCGAATCAATAACACTGGAACCATGATAATAGATTCAAAGAAGTGTTTTATTTGTCTTGCAATTTCATAGAAGAAACGGAAACATAACTCTGCCTCTTCAGGAACATGCAATCTTGCTGCAAGTGCTTGTCCTTTTAATAAGAATCTTTCCTTTTTACTTAATTCTTCCATTGGTTTGTCCATGCCATAAACATCACGATTATATTT
Source organism: uncultured Bacilli bacterium (assembly GCA_944355255.1). Taxonomy (GTDB): domain Bacteria; phylum Bacillota_I; class Bacilli_A; order RF39; family UBA660; genus UMGS2016. The sequence goes on along the minus strand of CALVQD010000034.1, from coordinate 648 downwards.
TGTAACTAACCATTGATACTGTGGCTTATCAGCAAGGAAAAACATTGTAATTAATTCTTTTGTAATATCTAAATGATTACTAAGACAAGTCGTTTCTGGTTTTTTCAACTTCAATAACTTTTCAAATTCTTTCTCCATATTTTCAGCCATATTATCAATCGTAAAGCCATCTAAAATACGTTTACGACATGCTTTCTTATACTGATCTAAATGTTTTGAAATTTGTAAAATACCATCAACATAGTTCTGAACATCTTCTGCTTGATAATTAAAATCGAAGATATCTTCTTCATTTTGAAGACATGGAACAATCACTCCTGTATCTTTATTAATTAATTCTTTTTGCCCTCCAACATCACAAGAAACTACTGGAACTCCCATCGATAATGATTCATAAGCTGTAAGTGCTAAACCTTCTTTAATCGAGCAATTTAATGTCATATCACTAATCGCATACAATTCATCTGGTTTATCCGTCTTTCCTAAAAAACGAACATATGGATCTAATCCTTGATCACGAGCAATTCTTTTAATATCAGGAAGTAGCGGCCCATCTCCAGCAATTAAAAATAACACATCTTTCTTTACTTCTACTGTTTTCTTAATAATTTTCATCAATAAGAATGGACGCTTTTGATAATCAATACG
>CALVQD010000033.1 GCA_944355255.1 uncultured Bacilli bacterium | reverse complement strand
ATTTTTGAAGGAGTGAGTTGTCTATGTAGGTAACACTAAGAATTAACTAAAGTCAATGATTAATCTACAGTCTCAAAGGAACTACTTATGTGTGCTTGAAACACCTACATTTGCACTGCTTAATATGCTGGCTTAATCCGTAATGAGTTACAGGAAGTCTGCAACTCACCCCCCCGTGCTTTGTAGTACACACTCCTTCAAGACTGTTATTATATAGAAAAATAAATTTAGTTCAAGGTTTTAATTCCTATGTTTTTCTTGAACGAAGTCAAAGTAATGAAGCAAAAAAAAAAAAAAATTGTTGGAATCAGTTTTGCTTGTTTTTTTCTTGATCAACTGATAAAATACATTATCAATGAAGTAATATCACTGGAAAGAAGTGTTTCTGTTATAGGTGATTTTTTCCGAATTACTTATGTTAGAAACTATGGTGCAGCATTTAATATTTTAAGTGGAAACCGTCTCTTTCTGATTGCTATCGCATGTATTACTTTGTTTATCATATATTATTTTTTAATAAAAGATCATGTAAATAGTACATTAGAACAAGTTGGATATGGATTATTTATCGGTGGAATTCTCGGGAATTTATGGGATCGTATGATTCATGGTTACGTCATTGATTACTTGGATTTTAGAATTTTTCAAGTTCATATGCCAATCTTTAATTATGCAGATATATGTATTTGTTTTGGAGTCTTTTTATGTGTACTTGCTCTTTTAAAGGAGGAAATGGGATGGAAGAAATTACAGTCGAAGAAAAAGGTGGAAGATTAGATCAATATCTGATGGCAAAAACAGATATGAGTCGTACAAAAATACAAAAAATGATCAGAGAAAAAGCAATTTTAGTAAATGATAAGCCAAGTAAAAACAGTTATCAAGTAGAAATAGGTGATATCATTACAATTGCTCCATTTGAAGAAGAAGCAATGAGCCATGAGGCAGAAGATATCCCGTTAGATATTGTATACGAAGACGATGATTTATTAGTCGTCAATAAACCAAATGGTATGGTAGTGCATCCTGCCGTTGGCAATCCACATGGGACTTTAGTGAATGCATTGTTACATCATGCGAAAGCATTAAGTGATATTAATGGAAGTTTTCGTCCGGGTATTGTACATAGAATCGATGCCGATACAACGGGGTTATTAGTTGTTGCGAAAAATAATGAAACACATCTTGATTTGGCAGAACAACTCAAAAACAAAACAACCCACCGTAAATATATCGCGCTTTGTTGGGGTGTGATTGAAGAAGATAGTGGAGATATTATTGCCCCAATTGGTCGTGATTTGAAAGACCGTAAAAAAATGGCAGTAACAGATAAAAATAGTAAAGATGCTGTTACTCATTTTAAAGTATTAGAAAGATATAAAAATGCAACAAAAGTAGAATTAGAGTTAGAAACAGGTCGTACACATCAAATTCGTGTTCATATGGATTATATTGGCCATCCGATTGTAAATGATAAAGTTTATGGAAATCGTAAATTATTTGATGATAGTGGACAGTGTCTACATGCGAAGACTTTAGGATTTATTCATCCTCGTACTAAGCAATATATGGAATTTGATAGTCCACTACCAGAATGTTTTATCAATATTGAAAACAAATTAGAAAGATAGGTGATGATATGGAAGAACAAGGAATGGTAATTGAAACCAAAAACGATGAACTTGTGATGAAATTATTACATTACTTTATTACAGATAAAGATTATAATCCGATTGTTTTACACGGGGCTAAAAATGAAATTTGGTTAGAAAATTTAGAAAGTGATTATCCAATCATCCGAATTGTAACTGATTATATTCACAATGATGAGCAATTTCAGTTTGATTTATTAAAGACTCGTAGTATTTTAAAAAAGATTAAAAAGAAAACCATATCAATGAATATGGAAATGATTTCATTTTATTTGAATTTAGGAGATAATGTAAATTTAATTAAAGAAAAACAAAAATTCGAGCATATCTCTTGTATTCCTGTATTTGGTGATTCGACATCACAACTACAAAAGAATCAATTGATTTGTGAAGTTTTTCCAGATCTTGTAAAGCAGACAACTTTTAAAGAAAAAGGGTTAGAATTATTTATGCGACTCACTCAAGATATTACAAAGAAATCTGAAGAAGATGCCAAAACAGCAGAAGATGTTTTTCGTATGAGAAAGCCAGTTATTACTACTTTAATTATTTTGATTAATATTCTTGTTTTTATTGCAATGTATTTATTTGGAAATGGTTCTACAGATGTCGCAACACTTTTAAAATTTGGAGCTAATTTAGGAGAATTAGTGAGAGCAGGACAGTTATATCGTTTAGTTACAAGTGCTTTTATTCATATAGGTATTGTTCACTTATTGGTAAACTGTTATTCTCTTTATGTCATTGGACCACAATTGGAAAGTTTCTTAGGAAAGTGGAAATATTTAGCTGTATATTTATTAAGTGCAATTGCTGGTAGTTTACTTTCTATTTCCTTTGGAAGTAGTTTAAAAGTAAGTGCAGGAGCAAGTGGAGCTATTTTCGGATTGTTAGGTTCCTTAGTATATTTCGGTTACCATTATCGTGTTTATTTAGGTACTGTACTTCGTTCTCAAATTATTCCAATTATTATTTTAAACTTACTAGTTGGATTTATGAGTGCTGGAATCGATAATGCTGCTCATATTGGTGGTTTAATTGCTGGTGTTTTTGTAACTATGGCATTAGGTATTAAAAATAAATCAACGAAGATGGATCGTATCAATGGATGGATTATTAGTATTATCTTCTTTGCTTTTTTGATATATCTAGGATTTTTTGGAGCAGTTGCTTAAAACTGCTTTTTTTATACAAAAAAATCGGACTATAATTTACGGTATAGTCCGATTGCAATTCCTAAAATTGATACTTGGTCTAATATAATAGGATCCATTGTATCGTTTTCTGGTTGTAATCTAAAATAATTTGATTCTTTATAAAATGTTTTTAATGTTACTTCGTTTTCTTCTGTCATAGCTACGACAATTTGGCCATTACGGGCAGTATTTTGTCTTTCTACAATGACGATATCACCATCTAAGATTCCCGCATTAATCATACTTTCGCCACTGACTTTTAAGGTAAATACTTCTTTATTTTTAGGAATTAAGTAAGCAGGTAAAGAGAAGTATTCTCCTGGATTTTGTATGGCTTCAATTGGACTTCCCGCTGTAATTTTTCCGAGTAGGGGAACTTCCACAACTTCTTCTTCTTTTTTTGCAAATTCATTGTCTACGAGCAATTCTATTGCGCGGTTTTTTGTTTCTTTTCTTTTAATAACGCCTTTTTCTTCTAGATTTTCAAGATGTGCATGAATGGTTGCTGGACTAGAAACACCAAGTGCGGCACCAATTTCTCTCACCGTAGGTGGATATCCGTATTTTACAATATATGATTTAATAAAGTCTAAAATTTCGTTTTGACGTTTCGTCAATTCTTTCATAGGCCCCTCCTTTTACATCCTGTATACAGTATAACATGTAAAATGTAAAAAGTCAAACATTTGTTTGCATTCCCTCTTGACACGAACAAGTGTTCGTAGTAAGATATAAACAGAAAGAGGAGGTTGTAGTATGAAAGAATTATTAAAAAACAAATTTGTGATTGGATTTTTGGCTTTTATTATTACATTTACTTATATGAGTTCTATGAGTCAACAGAAAATGGAGGAGGATGCATTGAAATCGGAACGTGAATATGTTGCGATGAATGTAAAATAATTTCTTCAAAAAGCGATTTACGAAAAGGTTTCATACGTGTTATAATAAATGCAGAATAGAGGGGATTTTCATATGACAATGGAAGAACTAATTATCCGCAATATTAAAACATTAGGAATTGATATGATAAAACAAGCTGGAAGTGGGCATCCAGGAATTGTATTGGATGCTGCTCCTATGATGTATACTTTATTTTCAAAGCATCTATTGTATAATGTAAATGATCCACATTGGTTAAACCGTGATCGTTTTGTATTATCTTCTGGTCATGGTTCTGCATTATTGTATGCGACGATGTTTATGTGTGGATATCGTTTGACTTTAGATGACTTAAAACAATTCCGTAAATACAGTTCTAAAACACCAGGACATCCTGAGTATGGAGTTACGGAAGGGGTAGAAGTTTCTACAGGACCGTTAGGACAAGGAATTGCCACTGCAGTCGGATTAGCACTTGGAGAGAAGATATTAGAAAATCGTTTTTTATTAAATCGTGCTGATAAGAAAAATAAATCCGAGAAAATGTTTGATTATCGTGTTTATTGTTTATGTGGTGACGGAGATCTCATGGAGGGGATTGCTCAAGAAGCGATATCGCTTGCTGGAATTTGGGAGTTGAACAATTTAATTGTACTTTATGACTGTAATTCTATCAGTTTAGATGGAGAAACAAAAAATACATTAAATGAGGATATTTTGAAGCGTTTTGAAGCATGTGGTTGGGATACGATGACAGTTGCGAATGGAAATGATGTAAAAGAGATTGATCGTGCTTTAGAAAAAGCGAAAAGAGCTTCAAAACCTACTTTGATTCGCGTAAAAACAAAAATTGGGGAAGGTTCTCTTTTGGAGGGAACAAATGCAGTACATGGTAAAGTGTTAGATGATCAAGATATAATCCAATTAAAACAGAAACTGGGAATGCCTGATACACCTTTTTATGTTCATGATGGTGCAAAAATGACGTTTACTCGCGAATTAGCACAACATACTAGCGCAAAATATCAGGAATGGGCTACTGAATATCATCTGTATCAACAGGAAACAGGAGAAGACGTTCCGAAAGCATTAAAGTTTTTACTACGACGTGAAGAAGTACTTGATCTTGCGAAAAAAGAATGGCAGTTACCAGATCCTGAAGAAAAAATTGCATCCCGTGATTTAAATCATATGGTGTTGGAAGAACTTGTGAAATCGTTTGATGATCTGATTGGGGGAAGTGCTGATTTAGGATCTTCTACTAAGACGTATTTGAAAGATTATCCAGATATCTTAAAGGAAACTCATTATGTTGGGAAAAATATTTGGTTTGGAGTCCGCGAACATGCGATGGGAGCGATTTTAAATGGTTTGGCATTAACTGGGTTTCATACTTATGGTTCTACATTTTTATCATTTTCAGATTATTTAAAACCGGCTCTGCGAATGACAGCTTTAATGAATTTGCCAGTGACTTATATCTTTACACACGATGATGTGACGATTGGCAGTGATGGTCCAACACATCAACCAGTAGAACAATTAGCAACTTTACGTGCAACACCGAATTTTTCGGTATATCGCCCTTGTGATGTGAAAGAAATTATTGGTTGTTGGAATGAAATTTTAAAAGATAAAAAACCAAGTGCTCTTATTTTATCAAAAAATCCGGTTACAACAGTTGCAACTTCTGATGTCTCTAAAGTAGCATTGGGAGCATATATCATTGCTCCAGAACGCTCGATATTACATGCTATTTTAATTGCAACAGGTCCAGAAGTTCAGACAGCGCTTAGAATAAAAGAAAAATTATACCATGAAGAAGGAATTGATATTCGTGTTGTCAGTATGGTATGTATGGAGAAATTTTTAGAACAACCAAAAACATATCAAGATAAGATATTAACTCCTTATACAAAGACTTTTGTATTAGAATATTCTTCATCACTTAGTTGGTATCGTTTTGTTTATAATGATAAATTTTTGTTTACGATGGACTCATTTGGAGCAAGTGGTTCAAAAGATGATATATTAAAAGCTCATCAATTAGATTTTGATTGTATTTTAAAACGAATGATTGAAATGATTAAGTAGGAAGTCCTACTTTTTTTCATGTATTTTCGACTCTTTTATATGATTCAATGAATATGGTGATGATATGAGAACTTACTATTTATTTATCATTCGAGAAGAAGTGGTTCAACAGTTAAGAGATAAGGAATTTGAATTGTTTTATCTATTAAAAAGAATATTAAAAGATCAAGAAGAGATGATTCCATATCGTATTCCTTGTTATTTACAAATTTGTAAACCGTGGCCGAAAGAAGTATTGATGCATTATTTTGATACAAAGTATCCTAGTTCGAAACGAAACAAAGGTTATGTTGTTCGGGGACAATCGTTTGTGATTCGCTCTAGCTATTTAAAGATTGAGACAGATAAAACAATTCCGGGTATTTTTCGTTTATTGAATTATATTGATCCTTACATTTTTCTATGTGATTTTGAAAATAGTGATTATTTTTATTTAAAACAGTTTATGAATCATGTGAAAATAAAGTCATAAACTGTAGTAAGTCTTGAAAGTTTTATGAATTTTTAGTAGAATACTATTTAGGAGGTTATAGTATGGACTGGATTGCATTTCTAATAGATTTATTAAAAGTGCTTGGAGGTTTTATTGCTGGAGCAGTAGTAGGATTCTTCTTGGCTCGTAGATATATGAAAAAATATATGAAAAAGAACCCACCAATCAATGAACAAATGATTAAGGGTATGATGATGCAGATGGGAAGAAAACCAAGCCAAAAACAAGTGAATCAAATGATGAAATCAATGACGAAGTATATGGACTAATCCAATACTTTTTTTATTATGAAAAGGAGACATATGAAACCATTTATTGGAATTATGGAACGTCCTGAGAAAACAAGAGGACAAAACGATGTAACTGTGATGTATGATGCAGTTCGTATTGCGGTTGTAAAGTATGGGGGAATTCCACTTGGTGTGGTTCCTCCTACAGAAGTTTGTTATGTCGATCAACTAGAACAAGAAGTTCCAAAATTAACGGAGAAACAAAAATTAGACTTAGATAGTATTTTAAATTTATGTTCTGGTATCATTTTACCGGGTGGGGATGAAGTCATGGATTATGATTTATACGTATTAGATTACTGTTGGAAACACCGTGTTCCAGTATTAGGTATTTGTATGGGGATGCAAGCAATGGGAGTAAAATTTTCAGGACGAATGAAAGAAATAGATTCTTTTATCTCTCATCGTCAAAAGAAAGAAAATTATGCCCACGATGTTGTTCTTTCAAAAGATTCAAAATTATACGATATCCTAAAAACAGAGAAATTTGCTGTCAATAGTTTTCACAAATATATGATTGAAGATCCAAAAATAGATATTGTTGCTCGTTCTTTAGATGGGGTAATTGAAGCAATCGAGAAGAAAGATCACCCTTTCTTTATTGGGATACAATGGCACCCAGAGACACTTTTATCATATGATATAGTGAGTCAAAAACTTTTTCAAAGTTTTTTTGAAACAGTAAAGAAAAGGTGAGAAAGATGAAAGTAGAAGAAGTACAAAAACTTCTACATGCTATATTAATTCAAGGAAAGATTACAGATAAAAAAATTGGCAAGATTGCGATTGATACGAGAACGATGAAAAAAGGGGATGTATTCCTCTGTATGATTGGAAAACGTTTAGATGGACACCAATTTATCGAAGAAGCAATAAAACTTGGAGCAAGTGTGATTGTCGTATCGAAAATGGTTTCATTTGAAACTGAGATACCTATCTTATTAGTTGATAATACCAATGAGGCATATTTTACTTTTGCTCGTTATCATAAAGAGAAAATAGAACCAAGTGTAATTGCGATTACCGGAAGTGTTGGAAAAACAACAACGAAAGAATTAATTGCCAATTTTTTAAAAGAAAAATATTGTGTGTTGAAAAGCGAAGGAAATTTTAATAATCATATTGGTGTTCCCATGACAATGTTAAAATTAAAACCGAAACATGAGGTTTTAATTTTAGAAATGGGAATGAATCATGCTGGAGAAATTGCCCGTTTATCTGAATTGGCAAAACCAAATACTGCAGTAATTACTAATATCGGAACGAGCCATATCGGTTACTTAAAGACAAAGAAAAATATTTTAAAAGCGAAGATGGAAATTACTGAAGGAATGGAACATGGAACACTTGTATTAAATGGAAATGACCCTTATTTAAAAAAAGTCACATCGTGTCGAAAATACGATGTGATACCAGTTCGTTCTGATTGTTTTCATGCTCAAATAAAAAAAGAAAAGGAGTATTTTGGTCTCGTTTTACGACATCAAAAACAAGTTTATCGAATTAAACTCCCATATTGTGCTTTTCACTTATTAGATAATATTTTTCTCGCATTACAGGTGGGACTATTATATCATGTATCAATGTCAGATATGTTACAAGTATTAGAACATACCCCATTTCAATTACAGGGGAGATTAGAACATATTCCATTTGGGATCAATCAGACTCTAATTAATGATACTTACAATGCTTCTTTTGAATCGAGTTGTGCAGCTCTTTCTTATTTAAAAATGTTACCTGGATCAAAATGTATGGTTTTTGGAGATATTTTAGAACTTGGAAAAAAAGGAAAAAAAATACATCGTAAATTAGCACGTATCTTTCGTAAGGAAAAAGAAATTGATTATATATTGATTGGAACAGAAGTAAAAGTGATGAAGAAGTATTTAAAAAATAGTCATTATTTCAAAACAGTAGAAGATTTTATGACTTATTTATCAGAACATCCTTTTAAACAAGATTCTATTTTATTAAAAGCCAGTCATAATATGCATTTAGATCGTATGATAGAGAAATTAAAATAAAGCATTTTGCTTTATTTTTCGTGTAAGGTAAAATGAATTCCGATCATACCACCTAAAATGGATGTCATAAACAGTACAAGGTAAAAGATTAAATCTTTCATACGAAAACTTTTATCAATTCCTAATACTTGAAACAATAGAAGAAAGACACTCACTACAAAAGCAAATTTTAAACCTTCTAGCCATCCTTTTTTGGTAGCAGAAACACTCATAAAAAAGCCACCACCAAAGAAACTAACTAATAGTATAATAAACTTGATTACTGCCACAGCTTGATAGGAGAGGACATCAAAGTAATGGAAGATAGAAAGAAAAAATGTAAATACGAAAATAATGGCTAGAAATAAAAGAAAAGAAAATGTATATTTTTTTAAACTTTTTAAATAGTTCATATGATCACCTAATTCACTATATGTATTGTATAAAAAAATAGAACCTGTACAAAATGAAATAGGGTGATCACATGATAGAGATTTTCTTTAAAATTATTTTAATTTATCTATTTCTTTTAATTGTATTTCGTTTTCAAGTACACAAAGAAATTTCCAATATGACTTGTTTTGAGTTAGGAAATCTCATTTTTCTCCTACTTTTTTCTTTAGAAACGACAAAACAATCCGGAACACAATTTTATGTTTACAGTCTCATTTTGATCTTCATATGGGGACTTCAAATGTTATTGGGATGGTTGATAAAAAGACAAGAAAAATTAAAAAAAGCATTTGGGAAAAGTCCAATCTTATTAATTGAAAATGGAAAATTAAATTTTAAGAATATAAGTAAATTAAATTATAGTTTAGATTATTTATTTGTAAAATTGAAAGAAGAAGGAATTCACAGTATTGAAGAAGTAAATTATGCGGTATTAGAAGAGGATGGAAGTTTAGCGGTATTTGCAAAAGAGGGAAGTGATTATCCATTTCCATTGGTGTTAGACGGTGTTATTAATATGAGTGGTTTAAGAGAAATTGGAAAAGATACAAAATGGTTATACAAAGTGTTGAAGGGAAAGGGTGTTTCTTTACAAGAAGTATTTTATGCATTTCAAAAAAATCACCATACTTTTGTAATTAAAAAACAAGATTTATTGAAAGAAACATAAAAAAAACTAGAATGCTCTAGTTTTATTTTTCTATATAGCGATAACTAACAGAACGAATGAGACGATTCATAATTGCAATTCCAAGTCCTTCTTTTTTTACTCCCTCGATAATAATGAAATCTGGTTTCTCACGATCCACTTGACGTAGTAATGTAAAAATATTGTGCATAATTTCCTCTAATTGGTGGATGTGCCCGTGAACATAAAATTTCTGATTTGGAAAATATTTTTGATGTTCTTGAAATCCTATAATCGCTGTATTTGGCCTTAAATTTTCTTTGATTAATTGAATCATAGTATCTTCAACATCAGAATATACCATCAAAGCTTCAGCATTTGGAGCATAGTGTTTATATTTCATTCCAGGACTTTCTACTTTTCCAGTCGCACTTTGAAACAGATGAGAATCTAATTTACAAATACCAACAACTTCTTCAATATCTTGTGGTGTAATTTTTCCAGGTCTTAAAATGGTTGGAATTCCATCGATTACTTTACAAACAGTGGATTCAACACCAATTGTTGTCATTCCACCATCAATCATAAAAGCAACTTTACCATCAAATTCTTCTTGAATGTCTTCCAATTTTGTACCACTAGGACGGCTAGAAATATTAGCACTTGGAGCACAAATTGGACAGTTCGCATAGGTAATTAATTTTCTGGCAATTTCATTTTCAGGCATACGAATTCCAACTGTATCTAATCCGGCAGTTACGACATTTGGTACTGTTTCTTTTCGTTTTAAAATCAATGTAAAAGGTCCTGGAAAAAAAGCATCAATTAATTTTTGTTCCATCTCACTAGGTGGCTCTACTAATTGTTCTAAGATATCGAAATCGGCAACATGGACAATTAATGGATTATCATTTGCTCTTCCTTTTGCTTCAAAAATATGAGTAGCAGCTTTTTCATCTAATGCATTTGCACCGATTCCATAAACTGTTTCCGTTGGAAAGATTCCAATTTCTCCCTGTCTTAATTGTTTACCACATTGTTGTAGTGCTTCATCATCGATTGTTTTAGTACAGTCTATTATTTTCGTTTTCATTCACATCACCGCAGTGTATTATACTACAAAGTAGTTTGTGTTTGCAATTTCCATTTATTTGTGATATTTTTTTAAATGCAGTATGTTGTAATAGAAAGGAGGGAAATATGTTAACAAAATTACAATTAGAAACTTTTTATCGTTCTTTTTTACAAGAATTATGTTATAACCTTTATGAAAGCCCTGTCTTAATTACAAAAAAGATACAGAAGAACAATTATCTTATCAATTACAATTAATTGTAGGGGATGAAGTGATTCAAACAAATGTAGTAGCAGATATGACTGATTCAGATAAGAAAACCATTCGTTTTAAAACGCCATTAGAATATTCACTTGCAAAAATAGAAGTGTATCATGAAATGCCTAATTTACTCACGGTAACATTTTATCAGAAAAATAATTACACTGATCAAAAAAGTGCTATGACACCTACGGAAATGTATTTCACAGATGACAATCAGGCCTATGAAAATGGATTCTCATTAGATAAGAATATATTAATTGGAATTTATCGTCCTATGGAACCATTCTATTATCAAATGTTAGAGCATCATTTAGATCTATTAAATAAGTATGCGAAATTAGGAGATAGAAATAATTTAGAGGAAGAGAAGAAAGCAATTGCTTCTTTACATCAATTATGGATTGATGATTGTAAAAGAAAAAATGAGAAAGTGAATGAGATGCGAAGTATTGTATCCGATCATGGGAAAAGTATGAAAAGAAAACAACATGTCTTAAGTTAAGCATGTTGTTTTCTATTTAACAATTGATATACGTGACGGGCTTGATGTAGTGTAACAAAAATAATATTTGAGGAAAGTGCGATCACAAGTGCCCATAATCCAATTTTGAAATAGCAGAAAATAAATAGGATACAAGTTCGTAAAATCATGCCCAGAAGTGTTCCTTTCATTGCTGTTTTGGCTTGTTCCATTGCTTGTAATGAAGCTGTTAAAGGAGCTTGAATGTAGTGGAGTAGGAAAATTGGTGCGAGTACTCTTAAATAGGTAGTACCTTGTTGTGTTTGATAGATAATTTGAAGTGGCAGTGATGGGAAGAAGATAAAGACAGCAGTAATTGGAATTCCAATGAGAAAAGAAACTGCAATGGCTAGACCAAGCCGTTTTTTTGTAGCTTTATAATCTCTCTTTCCATAGCTTTTACTAATGACTGGAATTAAAGCTTGACTAATTGCCATTGTAAAAAAACTTGGCATAGTAAGCATTGGAAGTACATATCCATTTAAGATCCCATATTCATCGACAATAAAATGATTAGAATATCCAACTTGTAATAGTACATGTGTCATAATAATTGGTTCTAAGAAATATCCAATGCTTCCAATAAAACGAGAACCTGTTGCCGGAAGAGAAATATTTAGTATTTTTTTTATAATATTCCATTTTGGAATAAAATCGTATTTTTTCACTTTGATATGTTTTGGTAGAAAACAAAAGAGAATAATAATCGAAGTAAGTTCACTTACAATATTGGAAAGAATGATAAAAGCAACTGCATATTCAATTCCTTTCATAAGAAAGTATGGAATCCCAATGATAAGTGTAAAAAGCCATACCACGTCTTCTACAATACAAGAGAATACATGGGGAAACATTTGTTCTTTTCCAAAAAAATATCCTCTTAAAATACTTGTAACACTAATAAATGGTAATACAAATCCCATACATAAAAAAGCATAATAACACCTTGGTTCGTGAACAAGAGAAAAAGCTAGAAATTTGGAACAACAAGCTAAAAAAATCATAAGTACGACATTGATGAGAAAGACAATCGGAATACAAGAAAAAATAATTTCTTTCTCACCGTGTTCTTCTTTCGCAATCAATGTTGAAATTGCAACAGGTAGTCCTAATTGAGCCAAAGAGACAAGTAACATAAAAGTAGGAGACAGTAACATATAAATTCCCATTCCTGTACTACCAATGTTTCTTGTCATAACTATTTTAATAATCATACCGAGTAGTTTTGTAATTGCACCGCCAATGAGTAAAATCATGGTGGAACGGATAAATTTATTTTTCATGCGCCCCCCTTTATCTAACATATTTTATGTCTAGTTGTAAAAAAACAGACCTAAGTCGTTCCTTTTTTCAATTTTGACTTTAAAAATTCTAAAAAAATAGGTATAATGATTATGTATAAGAAAAAGAGGCGATAAGATGGAAGTTACGTTTCAAACTGAACAAGAATTATATCAGCATGTGATGCCTGCACTTCGTGCGAAACGTATGGATTTAAAACGTCATCAACTTCCGTATATCAAAGAGGAGGATATATGGAATTATTTAAAAGAGAAAGTATGGATTCAAAAACAAAATTTAGAATTATATCACATTGTAAGTGATATTATGAATTGTGATGAATTAAAACTCGATGATTATTTTAAAACCGTGTTAGAACGTAAAAGAAGAAAACCAATTTTGTAAGATTTTTAGGAGGAAAACATATGAAGCATAAGAAAAACAACAAAAAAGTCATTTTATATACCATCATTATGGTACTTTTATCAATTGGATTGGGTTTTTCTATTAAACCAATCTTTGAACAATTAAATTTTGGTTTGGATTTACAAGGGGGATTTGAAATTCTATACCAAGTAAAGAGTGTTGATGGAGAAAAAGTAACAAAGGATATGGTAACAAACACTTATAAAACGGTTGAGAGAAGAATTGACAGTTTAGGTGTTACGGAACCGAGTATTGTCGTAGAAGGTACTGATAAAATTCGTATTCAAATTGCTGGTGTTACGGATCCAGATGAAGCTCGTAGTATGTTAAAACAAGCAGCTAATTTAACATTCCGTGATACAAGTGATAATTTATTAATGAATGCTTCAGTATTACGTAGTGGGGGAGCTAAATTATCCACTGATACAAGTGGTAGACCCGCTGTAGCACTGAGTGTGAAAGATAAAGATGAATTTTTTGACGTTACAAAAAAGTTGAGTCAAGCCGATGATAACCGCATCGTTATATGGTTAGATTATGAAGATGGAGATTCATTCCAAACAGAACAATATATGTGTGGAACAGAAAATTCTAACTGTTTGAGTGTTGCCACAGTATCACAAGGTTTCGCCAGTGATGTTATTATTCAAGGAAACTTTACAGAAGAAGAAGCAAGTAATCTTGTCGATTTAATTAATTCCGGTAGTTTACCAACAAAATTAGAAGAAATATCTTCTAAAACAGTTGGAGCACAATTTGGAGATCAATCATTAAATATGACACTCACAGCAGGTGTCATTGCAGTCATATTAATTATGGCACTTATGATTTTCTTATATCGTTTTGCTGGATTGGTATCTAGTTTTGGATTATTAGTTTATACTGTTTTAACATTTGGTGTTTATTGGCTAATTGGTGGTGTTTTAACATTACCAGGAATTGCAGCAATCGTAATTGGAATTGGTATGGCTGTTGATGCAAATGTAATTACTTATTCGAGAATTCGCGATGAGTTGTATAAAGGAACCGAATTAGATATGGCCTTTAAATTAGGAAACAAAGAGTCATTTTGGACGATCTTTGATTCTAATTTTACAACGTTGATTGTGGCTGTTATCTTGTTTATTTTTGGAGAGAGCAGTGTTAAGGGATTCGCAACTTTATTAATTATCAGTATTTTTGTAACGATGTTTGTAATGGTATTTATTTTAAGACATGTACTTCATCTTTTTGTAAATACTGGTTGGTTCCAAGATAAACCTAGATTATTTGTAGGTGCAAAAAGAAAATGGATTCCAGATCGTAAAAAGAAAGAAAAACCAATTTATAAACCATTTGCCAAACTTGATTTTGCCTATAACCGTAAAGTATTTTATGTGATTTCGATCGTACTTGTTGTAGCGGGTGTTCTTTCACTAGCAACTCAAGGATTACAATTAGGAATTGATTTTAAGGGTGGAAGTAGTATTACTGTAACTGGTGAAAAAGAAATAACGGAAAAAGATTTCCGCAGTGATTTAAAAGAATTAGGATATGAAGTAGAAAATGTAGATGAATTAACTGGTGGAGCGATGAGTGCTCGTGTTGTTGATACACTTTCTCAATCAGAAATTAAAGAGACAGAGTCATATTTTAATGAGAAATATGAGGCTACAACGGAGATTGGGGTTGTATCTGATGTCGTAAAGCAGGAATTAATTAAAAATGCTGTTCTTTCACTACTACTTGCTGGTATTGCAATTGTACTTTATATTTCTATGCGATTTACATTTACATATGCAGTAGGAGCAATTGTTGCACTCTTACACGATGTATTTATGATGATTGGATTATTTAGTATTTTCCGTTTAGAAGTAAATAGTATGTTTATTGCAGCAATGCTTTCTATTGTCGGATATTCTATCAATGATACAATTGTTACATTCGATCGTATTCGTGAGAATATCGACAAAAAATACCACGGTAATTTAAAAAAGAAAGAACAATATATGGAAGTAGTAAATGAGAGTTTAAGAGAAACTTTTGGACGTAGTTTAGTAACTACATTTACAACATTAATTCCAGTTGTAATTCTTATTTTCTTGGGTAGTCATGAAATATTGAACTTTAACATTGCATTGATGTTTGGACTTATTTCAGGTGTATATAGTTCTTTATTTATCGCAAGTCAATTGTGGTTAGATTTAGATTATCGTCGTAATCAAAAGAAAAAGAAAACACCTAAGAAGCCAAAGAAAAAAGAAGATGAAGAAATTTTAATTAAGGGAATTAACGCATAGGAAAGTGATAAAATGACGAAAGTAAATCAGAATATTCGTTTCGAAGATGTTTTAAATCTTGCGAAAACGTATATTGATAAAGATGAGGAATTGAATTTAATTCATGAAGCATATTTATATGCGAGAGAAAAACACCAAGGAGAGGTACGTTTAACAGGGGATGATTATATGAATCATCCTTTGAACGTTGCTTATATTCTTGCGAATATGCAAGCTGATTATCAGACGATTTGTGCTGGATTTCTCCATGATATTTTAGAAAATTCAGATAATTCAAAAGAAGAGTTACGAGAAAAATTTGGGGAGGATATTTTAGCGCTTGTAGAAGGTATTACAACCATTAATCGTCTTAGTTTTAATGGCGATAATGATTCAAAACTAGCAAGTCAGAGAAAAATACTGGTAGGACTTACAGAAGATGTACGTGTAATTTTCATTAAATTAGCAGACCGTCTTCATAACATGCGTACTTTATGGGCGATTACCTCGAAATCACAAAAAGAAAAAGCAAAAGAAACATTAGATATCTTAGTTCCGATTGCGGCTCGTTTGGGTATGAATCAAATTAAGGGAGAATTAGAGGACCTATGTCTTCGTTATTTAAAACCAGATGTTTATTTTTCAATCGTCGAAGCATTGAATGAAACAAAATTAGAACGCGATCGTACTGTTGAGAAAATGATTCAAGAAGTAGAAGTGATATTAAATGAAAATCACATTCCTCATAAAATTAAAGGACGTAGTAAAAGCATTTACAGTATTTATAAAAAAATGGATAAGGGGAAGAGCTTCCGCAGTATTTATGACTTGTTTGCAATGAGAATTTATGTCAATACAGAAAGTGAATGTTATCAGGTATTAGGATTAATTCATGCAAAATTTAAACCAATGCCAAAGCGTTTTAAAGATTATGTTGCAAACCCTAAGCCAAACATGTATCAATCTCTTCATACCACTGTATTTGGAATTGATGGAAAATTATTTGAAATTCAGATTCGTACATATGAAATGGATGCGATTGCTGAAAACGGAATTGCTTCCCATTGGTCTTACAAAGAGAAGGGAAGTAATGTAAAGGCAAATATCCAAAATGCAATGGAACAAAAACTACAGTTCTTTAAAACCGTAATGGAACTACGAAAAGAAGAAACAAGTGATGAAGCATTTGTCGATTCTGTAAAATCTGATATTTTAAAAGAAAGTATTTATGTATTTACACCAAAAGGAGATGCGATTGAGCTTCCAAATGGTGCTACACCAATTGACTTCGCATATCGTGTTCACAGTAAAGTAGGAGACAGTATGGTGGGAGCAATTGTCAATAATCAGATAGTTCCATTGGATTATGTGTTAAAAGATGGCGATATCGTTAATATTAAAACAAATAAAAGCGCTATTCCATCAAAAGAGTGGATCAATATCGCCTACACACAACAGGCAAAAAATAAAATTAAAGCATTCTTTAATAAGATTGATAAAGTAGAATATCTTAAAAAGGGAGAAGAAGATATTAAAGCAGAATTAAGAAAAAGAAAAGTTTCTTTTAATGAATTCTTCACTCCTGAAAACACGGAAAAGATGTTAAGTGAGATGAAATGTGCTAATATGGAAGAGTTGTATACCAATATTGGTAATGGAAAAACAACTGCAACTTTAGCACTGAATACCATTCAAAATAATAATGATACAAAAGAAGAAATTATTTTAAAGAAAGTAACAGAACGAGAAGTAAAACCAGTTGTAATAAAAGATGATATTATTGTTGAAGGAATTGATTCTGTCAAAGTCAATGTAGCCAATTGTTGTCAGCCAATTCCTGGAGATCATATTGTGGGATATATTACCAAAGGAAATGGAATTAGTGTTCATCGTATGAGTTGTCCAAATATGGAAAATATTGATGAGAGAATTATTGCAGTTCATTGGAATGATACCGTTTCTAAAAAATACCATACAAGTTTATTAATTGAAGCAGAGAATAGCAAGAATGTATTATTGGATATTATTTCAAAAACTTCTAGTGGAGATATTATTGTAGATAGTATTAATACATTAAAAAGAAGTGGTGATACTTCATTAATTGAAGTGACAATTCGTGTTCCTAATCTTGAAAAATTAAATAAATTTATGCATGATTTAGAGAGTTTAAAACATATCATATCAGTAGAAAGGTTAATTAAATAATGCGTGTCATATTACAAAGAGTAACTTCTGCTTCTGTTGTGATTGATGATGCATGTGTTGGGCAGGTTGGATTAGGTTATTTAGCGCTTGTTGGTTTTACACATGATGATACAGAAGCTGATATCGATTATATGGTTGAGAAAGTAAAACACTTACGTGTATTCTCTGATGATGAAGGGAACATGAATCGTTCTTTGTGTGATGTTCACGGAAGTATTCTCAGTGTTTCTCAATTTACTCTGTATGCAGATGCAAGAAAAGGAAGAAGACCGAGTTTTATCCAAGCGATGAAACCAGAACAAGCGACTCAAATGTATGATTTGTGGAATGAGAAATTAAGACAAGCTGGAATTGAAGTGCAGACAGGTATTTTTGGAGCAGATATGAAAGTAACACTTACCAATGATGGACCAGTTACAATTTGTCTAGAAAGTAGGAAATAATTATGATAAAGAATAAAATGGATTTTCGATTAGTCAATATCGCACTTGTGGTACTAACAATATTTTTACTATATCAAACAGGATATTTATGGATGGGTGTTACCGATAAAATCATTGCAATTATTACACCATTCTTTATTGGATTTATTGTTGCTTATGCATTATATCCAGCTTGTAAATGG
Organism: uncultured Bacilli bacterium; assembly: GCA_944355255.1. Lineage (GTDB taxonomy): Bacteria > Bacillota_I > Bacilli_A > RF39 > UBA660 > UMGS2016. Next base: position 896 of record CALVQD010000033.1, on the reverse strand, counting down.
TTACAAGATCATCATATTCCTAAAGGATTAAGTATTTTTCTCGTAATTGCTTTAGTAATTGCCATTTTCGCAATTATTCTAGTCTTGGTTGTTCCATTATTAGTAGATCAACTATCGAACTTATTTAATAATATTATCGCATTTTTAAAGGAATTGAGTATTGGTCACGATTTAAATATTGGTTCTTTGCAAAGATCTCTTTCTGATAGTTTTAATGATATTATCAAAGATTTAGGAAAATATGTCTCTGATGGAGCAATCAATATTATTGGAGTTTCTCTCGGTGTGATTTCTACTGCAGTAATTTCTTTTTCGGCGAGCATTTATCTATTATCTGATATGGAACGCATCCGCTCTAGTTTTAAACAATATTTAATTCGCAAATCAAAAAGAGCATATCGTTATTTTTCGATATTAGATCAAGAAATGAAGTCATATTTAACAGGGTTTTTAAAAATCGTAGTTATTACATTATTTGAATATACCTTAACATTCTATTTTATTGGACATCCAAATGCGCTCTTATTAGGTTGCTTAGCTGCAGTTGCTAATTTAATCCCATATTTTGGCGGAATTATTACAAACTGTATCGCATGTATTACCGCATTCGTAACAAGCCCTTGGTTGTTCTTTAAAACTTTAATTGCATTCTTTGTATTATCTAGTATTGATGGTTATGTTGTTAATCCTCTTGTCTATGGAAAAACAAATGAAGTACATCCAATTTTTGTTATTTTCAGTGTTTTTGCTGGAGGTATTTTACTTGGAGTTCCTGGTATTATTTTATCGTTACCAGTGGCTATCTTAATTCAAGCAACGATTAAATTCTTTAAACCAGAAATCAAAGATAAATTAGATGATATGAAAGAAATGTCATTACTTGAAAAAGAAGAAGA
>CALVQD010000032.1 GCA_944355255.1 uncultured Bacilli bacterium | reverse complement strand
AAATCGGATATATTACAAATCCTAATGATCGTTATTTGTTAACACAGGATAATTATCAGGATAAAGTTGCAAATGTGTTGACAAATAGTGTCATCCGTTATTTTTATAGAAAATAAAACGTTTTTTTTCATTTGATAATAAAACATAAAAAAAACATATTTCCCCACAATTTTTGTGATATAATTAACCTAGGTGAGAGTATGAAGAGCAAGATATTTAAGACCCTGGACGAACAACTTGCTATTTTACAAGAACGTGGTTTAGTCATTCGGGATTATGATAAGGCAAAAGCAATTTTATTTCGTGAAAATTATTTCTTTATTAATGGGTATCGTCATTTGTTTGCAAAAAGCCCAAAAAATGATCAATTTATTACTGGGACGACATTTGAAGAATTATATGCAACTTTTACTTTTGATCGCGGTCTTAGAAATTTAATGTTTAAATATTTGCTCATCATAGAAAATAATATAAAATCTATTATCAGTTATCAATTATCTAGAAAATATGGATATAAAGAAAAAGAATATTTGAATCCAAATAACTTTACACAAGATTCTATGAAATCAAGACAAGTACATGATATTTTGTCTAAAATGAAAAGACAGATCCGTATTAATGGAAAGCAGCATGCTGCTACCTCTCACTATCTATTAAATTACGGATATATTCCAATGTGGATTTTGGTAAAGTTACTTTCATTTGGAATTGTTTCTGAATTATATACAATATTAAAATCTGAAGACCAGTTAGTTATTGCTGATTTTTACCATGTAGATACAGAGACATTGGGCATTTTTTTATCACTGCTTTCTAATTTTAGAAATCTTTGTGCTCATGAAGATATTTTGTACGATCATCGTACACAACGTTCTATTCCAGATAATAAGTATCATTATGCTTTACATATAGATAAGACAGATGATGAGTATAATTATGGTAAAAATGATTTATTCGCACTGATTATTATTATGAAATATATGTTATCAGCGGAAGAGTTTTCAGATATGATGAATGAACTTAGTTATGAGATAGATCGTTTGGATGGAATTGTGAATGTAGTACCACTAAATACAATATTAAATAAAATTGGATTTCCAGATAATTGGCGTGATATTGAACTTTTAGATTAGGGAGGTATTATGAAACAGAATACAAAACAAAGAGTAATTTATATTGTATCTATTATACTTGCTATTTTCGTTGGTGTGATTGCAACGATACTTGTTTTAAAATTCGTTCCAGGGACAACTGAAGTAGTAAATCGTACTGTAAAAGATGTTAGTATTGAAGAGACGAATACAATAAAAGAGTCAATTGCGAAGATTAAAGATGCTGTAGTGGTGGTAGAGTCTTATAAGAATGGACAGAAAATATCACAGGGATCTGGATTTGTATATAAAAAAGAAGATGGTCAAGGTTATGTACTTACAAATCATCATGTGATTTCTGGTGCAGATGAAATTAAAGTAGTAAATAATAATGATCAATCTGTAGATGCGAAATTACTTGGTAGTGATGAGTTATCTGATTTGGCTGTTCTTTCTATTGAAGAGAGTGCAGTGATGGATGTTGCTACTTTTGCAAATAGTGAAGATGTTGAGGTAGGAGATACTGTATTTACAGTTGGAACACCTCTTGGTAATGAATATAAAGGTACGGTTACAAAAGGTATTTTATCTGGAAAGAATCGCCTTGTAACAGTTGATACATCTTCTGGTGGATTCGTAATGGAAGTATTACAAACGGATGCTGCAATGAATCCTGGAAATAGTGGAGGACCACTTGTTAATATCAATGGAGAAGTTATTGGGGTAAATTCATTAAAACTTGTAGAAGATGAGATTGAAGGAATGGGATTTGCAATTCCATCTGAATTAGTTCAAACAGAGTTAGAGTCTCTAGAACAAGGAAAAGCAATTGTACGTCCTAAATTAGGGGTAGAGTTTACAGATTTATCTAACTCATATCTTTTATATCGTAGCGGAATTATGGTTGATCAAGATATTGATCAAGGAATTGTAGTAGTAAGTGTATCAGATAATACTCCTGCTAGTGATGCTGGTTTACAAACTGGTGATGTAATTACAGAAATGGATGGCACTAAGATTGAAAGTACAAGTCATTTTAGATATTTACTATATAAACATAAAGTAGGAGATAGTGTAACCATTAAATATATACGTAATGGTAATACAGAAGAAGCTACATTACATTTAAATCAGGAAGCATAATGCTTCTTTTTTTACATTTTAGTGGCAAAGTATGTTTGATTACATATGGTAATATAGGGGTGAAAACATGAATAATCCAAGAATTGTAATCGATGCCGGCCACGGTGGGACTGATGGTGGTTCTAGTGGAAATGGTATTGTTGAGAAAGATTTAACTTTAGCTATTTCTAAATATATGTATGATCGTTTTAGAGAACTTGGAATTCCTGTTACAATGACAAGAACAACAGATGAAACATTATCTCCGACGACGAGAGTAGAACGAATTATGAATGCTTATGGAGATGAACCTGGGGTTATTGTGATTTCAAATCATATTAATGCTGGTGGTGGCGCCGGTCATTGTGTAACGAATGTATAACAATTAAAGCCAAATAAAATAGAAAGAAATGAGAAAATAGTTATGAACATTAGTTACACAAAAGTTGGTGATTATTTATTACCAGATTTAAAA
>CALVQD010000031.1 GCA_944355255.1 uncultured Bacilli bacterium | reverse complement strand
TTAAAGAGTATAGTTTGTTATTATCAACATTTAATTCTTTAACACAAGAATAATATGGTATCTTCTTTTTATCCAATACTTTTATTAGTTCTTGTTCTAGTTCATTAAACTCACCACAATTAAATATCACATTATCTACTTTAAAATTATTAACCAAATTAATACTTTCTCCTAAATGATCATAATCGCCATGGGTGAGAATCAAATAATCGATCTTAGTGATTCCAGTCGCTTTTAAATAAGGAATAATAACTCTTTGGGCATAGGATTCTGTCTTTTTTTCTTGCCATTTTTCTTTTTGATAAGAAAGTTTCCCTCCAGTATCTATTAATATATTTTTTTCACCTCGAATCAACATACTATCTCCTTGTCCAACATCAAACATTACAAATTCATATGGATAAAAATATGTCGAAAATTTTAAAATTGCCAATAAACATAGAATTGCTAATGATTTCCATCGCAGTGGCTTTTTTCCATAAAAACAAATGACAAATAATACATAAAACAAAACAGACGGTTTTCTAAAAATGATGGCAGATGGTAATAGCTTTTCTGATACTTGATTGGCCCATGATAAAATAGATAATAAAAATGAGAATATAGAAAAACAAAACGGAAATAAAACTACAACAAATGCCATTGGAAACAAAACGTAACTGATAAATGGAATATATATTATATTCCAAAGAATACTTGTAAATTGTAATTCATATTGATGTGATAATGTAATTGGAATACTTGCGACAAAACTAATCCAAGACATAGAAATAAGTTTGTGCAACGTACTTCTTTTTTGTAAATATTTTGAAAATAAGATAAGTGCATCACTCACGATAAAACTATATAAAAATCCAATATCATAAATACGAAATGGGTTTAACCATAATAAAACACAAAAGAATATGATATAAAATTCGTGATTAGATAAGTATTTTTTCCCTGGAGAAAGAGAAAATAAAACAGTACCCAATACGCGAATTACAGAAATGGAAAAGCCAATGATCCATGCATAAAATATCATAAATGGAAATGCAATGATCTTCGCTTTCTTTCGATCTTTAAAAAAGCAGAGAAAAAAAGACATAAAGAAAGAAAAATGCATTCCAGATATACAAAATAAATGACTGATACCAAGTTCTCTATAAATTTCATCGTCATAGTTTTTCTTACTACCTAATAAAAACAGACTTAAATAAGTATCATGCTCATCAATTTGTCGAATACGATTTTGAATACTATTTTTTATCTGTGATTTTAAGGTAAAACTCCGTTGGAAATAAGATATATTAGAAATGTGAATCTGCCAATGAATATTTTGACTCTTTAAATAATTTTGATAAGAAAATTGGTATAAATTTGTGTTGGTACTCGGTTTTTGATATTCCCCTGTAAATTGAATTAGCATCTCGTACTCTAAATGTTTCTCCAACCATTCTTTTTCTTCTAATGTAGAAATTTGATAATAAGCGATATAGTTTTGATTCTGTTTTAATTCTAATTTTAATGTATCTCCTGTGATTTCAAAATCGATAATGCGGGCCTGATTTACTTCTTTTTTAGGGACCTCCCAATTTCTTTCAATACAAACATAAACAAAGACTCCAGTACTAATCACAAAACTACATAGTAAGATATTCTTTAATCTTTTCAAACGTACTATCGCCAATTCCTTTTACGTTTTTAACATCTTCAATACTTTGAAAACCATGTGTGTTACGGTATTCAATAATTGCATTTGCTTTTGTTTCTCCGATTCCCGGAAGTAGCATCCATTCTTCTTTTGTCGCTGTCAAGATAGAAATCACATGTGGACCTTCTGCAACAGTAGCTTCCTCTTCATTTTTATTAGAAACAACATCTTCTTCTTGTAAACAACCATCGTTTTTGATTTCTGGACATACACATGTTTCAATTGGAAGTTCAAGTGAATTTCCATTTTCAAAGTTAGCAATTTCTTCTTTCGTATAAATTAAAATTACCATTTCATCTTTTAATTTTTTACTTAAATTTAAATAATTCGTATCAGCTGTTTCTAAAAGTCCTCCTGCTTTTGTAATCGCATCTTGAACAATTCCACTTTGAAATTCATAAACGCCCGGGTATAAAACTGCTCCTTTCACATCTACTGAAATTTTTTCTGTTTCTTTTTCACTACTTTTTTCTATTTTTTCTTCTTCAAATGTAATGGTATCATTTGATTTTGAACAAGATACTAAAAAAATACAAAGAAATAATATTATCGCTGTTTTCTTCATATAAATTCCTCCTCTACTCTTTATATACAAAAAAAGTAGCAGATTTCCTGCTACTTGAGTGTTGGAATTTTAATTTTTTCTCGTTTTGTTTCTACGCTGATTCGCTGTACCATAGCTAACGCAACCATGAGTGAAATTGTAAATGATCCTCCATAAGATAAAAATGGCAATGGAACTCCGGTTAATGGAATTACTGCGAATAATCCACCTAAATTCAAGAAAATATGCATAAAAATATATACTGCAACACCAATACAAATATATCTACCACGAACTGTATTTGCTTTACTAGATAAATTTAAAATACGGTATAATACAATCACATACAATAAGAAAACAATACTGCATTTTAAAAATCCTTCTTCTTCTGCAATAATCGCAAATACACTATCTGTATGTGGTTCGGGAATATAAGAATATTTCTGTTTACTTTTACCAGCTCCTAATCCCATCAGTCCCCCATCATTGATGGCAATAATTCCATTACAGATTTGATATCCTCCAGTTTCGTATTTACTACAAGGATTAAAAAAATCAAAACGACTTTTTTGTGCATCGGATAAAATGTGTCCAGAAATAGCAATCTTAGCTAGTACCGCTACAACCATAATTACTAATACCAAACCAATTGTCTTTATTTTTTCTTTTGGAAGAATCGGACTAACCCAAAACATCACGGCAAAAATAGAAAATAGGATAAACATCGTTCCCAAGTCTTTTTGAGTAAATACAATAAAAGGAATCAGCCCTCCAACTACGACAATTTTCGCAATCATATCCCAATGTTTATATTTTTTACTGCGTAATCGATAATAGTATTTCTCAAATAATAAAGCCAAACACACAATCAAAATGGGCTTTGCAAATTCACTTGGTTGAAATTGCATAAATCCTAAATTAATCCAGTTACGACTACCACGGTGATCTGATCCATACATACTAAGATAAGCAAGTAACATGACAATTACTACATAAGCAATTATTGTCCATGGTTTATATTTTTTTGTCTTTACATTTAATACAATAATCGTAAGCACAAATCCGGCCCCGAGCATGGCTAAATGACGATAAAAATAGTAATAAAGTGGTACCGCTGATGTAACAGCTTCACTACTAGAGGCAGTTACAATATTTAAAAGACCAAAAATAAAAAGAAAGACAGTAGCGAACAAAAGTGGTTTGTCCATGTCAGAAATAAAACGTTTCAATCTCATTGTACTCACCTCTATCCTTTTAACATTTTATCATATTTTTTGAAAGAGTTCATCTATTTATCCCAAAAATAGGTATTAATCATAAACAAAATGACCTATCATGAGTAAAATATAGTAAAGGAGGTATGAATAATGTACTACTATGGCGGATATCAAGGTTATGGCTGTGGTGCTCCATATGGCGGAGGATACGGTGGCGGTTATGGCACTGGATATGGTGCAGCAATTATTTTAGTATTATTTATCTTATTAGTAATCGTTATCGGTGCTCGTGCCTGCGGCGGTTGTAACCAACGTTAGTATAAAATAATAAAAAAATAGATTGTTTCAATCTATTTTTTTTGAAACTCGTATATTTTTTTTAAATTCCAACATAATATCAAAGAAAGGAATGAGATCGTGAACGAAAATATTGAACTACTAGAATATATTTATAAAGATGCTTCCATGGCAACTTACACATTGGAAGAATTATTAAAAGAATTGAATGGAAAAGATAATAAAATTACAAAACCATGCGAAGATATTTTAAAAGGTTACGAACGTTACCGTGATGAAACAAAAGAAAAACTATTAAAACTAGATAGTGAATTAAAAGAAGATAGTCTCATGGCCAAAATGGGTGCGAAAATGGGAATTAAAAAAGAAGTAATATCAGACAATAGTGATGCATCCATGGCAGATATGTTAATCAAAGGAATTAGTATGGGAAGTATTGATATGGAAAAGAAAATAAAAACATATCAAGAAAATGTAGATAAAGAAAACATGAACTGGGCAAAAGACTTCTATCAATTTCAAAAAGATAATATCGAAGCTTTAAAAAAATATTTATAATAAAAAGGCGATTACGCCTTTTTTTGTATTTCTTCCTCATCTGTTTGAATGGTACTTTGATATTTTGTTTTACTTAAGACTTCATATAATAATGGCTTCTTAAAAAATAAAAAGCGAATCATTGAATAAATATAAAATAGAAATATTCCAATTAAAAAACATGACCCCAATGCCAAAGAAAGAAAATCTGTTAATTTAAATATGCGACTAACTTGGACATATAAAAATGCAAGTAAAAATGGAAGTAGAAAATAGAAAACATAAAATAAAATACGTCTTAAGATCCATCCTTTTTTAGAAACAATTTCTCCATCCATTGTCACTATTTGTAAGTGAAAAAATCTTTCACCGATTGTTTGTCCATTTAAACATAGTGGTAATATAAAATAATAAACAATGAACATGATAAAGAAACTATGATTTGGATTTCCACAAATCGTATATCCAACTACAAATAATAAATAGAGAAAACTATCGAATCCAAATGTAAAGATACGACGAAAACATGATACATGCTGCCCTAACTGATATGATTCCGTATCGATTTCATCTCGTGTTGGAATCAGCTTTTGAATCATACCGGCAAGTAAATAACCGATGATTCCCCCCATCGTATTAATGATTAAATCATCGACATCAAATAATCGGTAATTTCTTGGATATAACCCATATAAACCAGTAAGCTGAGTAAGCTCGAAGAACAATGTTAAAAGGAAGGTAAAAAATACAGTTTTTTTAAAACTACAACGAAAATAATAGCGAAGATAAATTCCGAATGGAACTGTTAATAATAAATTGTAAATCACTTGATAAAAATATGGCTCTTTTAATGCTTGTAAATACGTACTAGGATCTGTAATTCTAAGTGATGTATGAGTAATAAAATCAGTTACGAAAGAAAATGGAACAAACTGTGTTCGTGGAGTTGTTAAATTAGCAACTTCTTCAATACTAGGAAGCGGTAAAATTACCAAAAAATAGGCAGTCAATAAATATAAAATGAATGAATAAACAATCAGAGTACGAAAAGTATGGATAGCTCCATACTTATGGTACTGACTAATCATATATGGGGTTGTAAATAAGAACGCAATCATTGGAAAAAATAGCACAGATGTTTGAATTGCCTCTAAATACCCTTCCATAATCTCACTTCCTTATCTTTCTTTTATAATACTTTTACTAGAGAAATAAGTAATCATAAAATATCCCCCATATATTAAAATCAAAAATACTGCAGTCATAACAATAGATGGTAATAATTGTTCATCTCCGAATGTAGCAAGAATAATATTTGCAAATTGAATTCCGAAAATCGAATGAATAATTGCCACTGTTAATGGTAATAAGAAGAAACAAGCAATTTGTAAAAATAAAGCATGATGAATCATCTTCTCATCCGTTCCAATCCTTCTTAATATCGCATAACGTTCTTTGTTATCTGAACTTTCTGATAACTCCTTCAAAGCGAGAATGGCAGCACTCGATATCAAGAAGATAATTCCGAGATATAGACCAATAAAGGTTACCATTGCTCCTAGTCCTACACTTGCTTCGTAAATAGAAATTCTACTAGATGCAGTTAATGTAGTAATACCTTGTTCATACCCTTCTCCAGCTGGTTCTTGAATTGCATTTTCAATTTGATATTTTTCTTCTTCTGTCTTTGCATTGTAATTTGCGGAAAAGATCTCTTCCATCATCATAGAATCATTTACTGCATCATCAGGGACTAAATAAATACCAGTATTAATATGATTTGAACTCATTTCTGTAAATCCTTCTACAGTATGATCGTATTTCGCATGATAAGTCTTACCACCAAAACTTACATCTGGTTTATCTTTTAAAACTTCATCACGAATTGTAACCATTTGATCAAAATCAGCAATTACAATATATTCATCATCGCTTAATTCATAAGTAGGACTCCCTAATAATTTTGCTAATGCGTTGTATTCACTAATTGGCATAATCAATTCTCGATAATTCCATCGAATTGCTGGAAAGTTTTGGGAAACATATTCTTTTTCTGTTCCTAACGTTGTCTCATATGTAACTTCATCAGTTCCATAGTAATGTACTATGACAATATCTTTAAAATATGATTCCGGAATATTTAACTTTTTAAATGTTTCTGTAATAGGAACAAGAGAATCTGCTTTTTCTTCTTCCGTATATACATATTGTTGTTGGTTGATAGCAGGTATATCGTAAAGGTTCCATTCTTTTGAAGCTTGAAAGTCAATTGGAGCAAGCTTTTTTAAATTTGCTGTCATAGAATTTTTAAGTGACAATGCACTTGATAAAATACCAATCGTTAAAAATAACATTAATGAAATGATGGTCATAGAAAATACAGTTGTATTTACTTTACTAGCTAATTGTCTTAATACAAACATGTTTAAATTTTTGTAATAAAGACGTTTCATTGACATTAATACTTTTAATAAAATACCAGATAAAGACCAGAACAAAAAGAATGTCGCAACAGCTCCCATAATCATTAACCAGCCAATACTAGAAATAGTTAATGTCATAGCATTTGCTGTTACTTGATAATAACAATAAGACAATACTCCTACTGATAGTATAAACAAAATCGTACATAAAATTGGATTTTTTAGTTTTACTTTTTCGTTCTTTTTACTTGCTTGTAATAAATCAATTAATTTACAACGTCCTACTGAAATAGTATTAAATATCATGACTAATACATACATAATACCGAAATACACGAGTGTTTTTATCATCGCTTCTTCAGAGAAGATGAAAGTAAATTCTGATAAATCAGCTTCAAATAAATTAGCGACTAACACAGACATAAACTGTGATAAACCTACTCCCAAAAATAATCCAACGACTAATGAAATTGTACCAATCAAAAACGTTTCAATTAATAAAACTTGAGATATTTTTCTTTTACTCATTCCCAGTGTCATATAAATTGCAAATTCTTTTTTTCTTCGTTTCATTAAGAATTGATTCGCATATATAATTAAAAATCCTAATATGATAGATACAAATACACTAACACCAGATAACATTCCAATCATAAGTCTTATAATTTCTCTAGTACTAGAAGTTACATTTAAAAATACCGTTTGAGTTTCCATAGAGTTAAAAATATAGAATATAGAAACACCTAAAATCAGTGTAAAAAAGTATATCGCATAATCTTTAAAACTCTTTTTCATGTTTTTTAAAGATAACTTAAATAACATCGTTTAAGTCACCTCCTAAGAGGGTTACGACATCGATAATTTTATCAAAAAATTCTTTTCTGGAATCCTCTCCTCTACGGAGTTCGTGAAATAATTTACCATCTTTGATAAAAATAACACGAGAGGCGTAACTTGCCGTAAAAGCATCATGTGTTACCATTAAAATCGTAGCTTTTAATTTTTTATTTAAATATTCAAAGTTTTCAAGTAGCATTCGTGCTGATTTACTGTCTAAAGCACCTGTTGGTTCATCGGCAAGCACTAACATTGGGTTTGTAATCATTGCTCTAGCACTTGCGACTCTTTGTTTTTGTCCCCCACTCATCTGATATGGATATTTTTTTAAAACATCCGTAATATTTAATTTTTTCGCAATATCTAGTACTTTTTCATCGATTTCTTTTGCCTTTTTTCCTTGAATCGTAAGTGCTAATGCGATATTTTCATAAGCAGTAAGTGTATCTAATAAATTGAAATCTTGAAAAATAAAGCCGAGTTCTTCACGACGAAAGCGATTTAATGCATTTCCTTTTAATTTTGTAATATCTTCTCCATTCATGTAAATATGACCGCTTGTAACACGATCAATCGTGGAAATACAATTTAATAGTGTCGTTTTACCACTACCACTGGCTCCCATAATTGCGACAAACTCTTGTTTGTTTACATCAAATGAAATATCATCGATTGCCTTTGTCAAATTTCCTTTATTTCCATAATATTTTTCAATATGTTCTATTTTTAAAACAGATTCCATAAAATCACCCTTTCTGCTTTTCAGTATAAACTTTTCATCTTAATTTTACCATTCATTTATATAACAAAACCTTACAATTTTGTAAGGTTTCTTATTCATTTCTTTCTATCACATCATAATAAGGATTATTTCCAAATGTAATAACTACTTTAGTATATTCATTTTGTTTGGATTCAATCGTGATTTGATGTCCTAATTTTTCACATAAATTTTTACAAATAAATAATCCAATTCCCGTTGATACTTTTCCAAGGCGACCATTACTACCCGTAAAACTTTTTTCGAAAACACGTGGTAATTCTTCTTTTTTGATTCCAATACCATTATCCCAAATCGATAACTTCGTTCCATTAGAATCAATCTCTTTTGAAATTACGATACGTCCTTCTTCTTTATCGCAGTATTTCAAACTGTTTTGTACAATTTGATTCAATATAAATTCTAACCATTTCGCATCTGTATAAATATCTGTATCTACATCGTGCAACTCTAAATGAATTTTTCGATAAATAAACGCATCTTGATTCCTTACCATTACTTTGTTAACAATTGTCTTTAAATTAACTTTACGAATATAATAATCTTTTTCTGACACCTCAGAACGTGCATAATATAATACTTGATCTACATGATTTTCAATTTCCATAAGTGCTTGTTCTAATTCTTTGGCATGTGGTTGACGATTCTGGTGCAATAGTAAAAAACATCTAGCAAGTGGAGTTTTGATTTCATGGACCCATAGTTCTAAATATTCTTTAAAATTCTTTTGTTTTCTTTGATATGTTTTAATATGTTCGTTCATATCCTTATCCGATTCAATTAATACTTGATATAGTAACTCTCCCTCTAGAAAAGATGGACGTTCTAACAATTCTACTAATAAATATTTTTGAGGCAAACGTTCTAATTTTGCCATTAAATCATCGTAAAAATGTTTTTTCTTAAAATAATCATACAAGAACCAAAACAAAAAGGAAAAGAGAAAGAAAAAAGAGATTAAAAAGACACACAAGAAACTGACACGGAAAATATAAAAAAGATACAACGATAAAAAATAAAAGCATATAAAAGAAAAAAGATAAAGAAAACGGTCTTTTAAATAACGTGTCCATTTCATAGTAAAATGTACCCTAACCCTTTCTTTGTTTCAATCGCATTTTCGACTCCAGCTTCTTGTAATCTTTTACGGATGCGACTCATATTTACAGTTAGTGTATTATCGTCAATAAACTCTTCTGTATCCCATAAATATTTCATGATTTCTTCTCGCGATACAATAGTACCTTGATGTTGTAATAAAAAGTGAAAAATTCTCATCTCATTTTTAGAAAGGGGAATGATTTTTTCCTTTGTTTCTAATTGACATTTTTGTAAATTCAATGTGACATGATGGTAAGTTAATGTCTGTATTTCTTTTTTACTTCGTCTTAATACTGCTTCAATACGGAGTAATAAAATGCTGGGATTGTATGGTTTCGTAATATAGTCATCTGCTCCATAACTCATAGATAATACTTCATCTAATTCACTACTTCTACTTGTTACCATCATAATTGGTACAGAACTTTCTTTTCTTAATTCTTTTAAGAGTAATTCTCCATTCATATATGGAATTTGAATATCAAGTAGTATGAGATCTGTATCTTGATACTTCTTTTTCCAATCTTCTAATATGTTTTTAAAATCATCTATTACATATACTTGATAACCATGTTCTTCTAACAATTGTTTCAAATTCTTTCTGATTTCTAAGTCATCTTCAATTACCAGAATTTTCATCATAACAATTCACCCTTTTTATTATATCATATTGTTTATCTATGCATTATTTTTGTTTTTTCATTCATTTGATTCTTTTCTTGGTCTACGTGATTGGCACGATACTCCAACCACTTTCTTCCAGCATATAAAACACCTGATAGAGAAAAATAGAATGCTGGAACAATCATGCCAGGAGGAAATGATGCCGTTAAAACAGTTGTATAAATTCCCCCACAAAGACTGACAAGAGCTAATTTATTCATTGCCGGAACTGGTGCTAGAAGTCCTTCTGTTTCATTACTTGGAATCTCTTTTTGTAATTTTTGAGACACTAAATAAGAGAGAATTTGTTCACCATCCATCCCACGCTGTTGTAATGTTCTTAAATAATCTTCAGTTTCTTTTATGCTACAACTTTTTCCAAGAATATCAGAAACAAGCAAACAAATAATTTCTTGGCGACTATAACCCGCTTCTCTTAATTTTTTTAAATATGTTTTTTCTTCTTGTGTCATATGAACCTCTCCTTATAAAAAAACGATATAAACCGTTAGTTATTATATCGTCTTTTTTTGTTTTGTCAAATGAATCATATAAATTTTATTTATGATTCTACCTTTTCAAAAGCGCTTGCAGGCTGCCCACAAATTGGACAAATAAAATCTTCTGGTAATTCGTCCCCTTCATAGATATACCCACATACTTTACATCTCCACTTTGTTTTTGCTTCTTCTTTGACTTCTTCTTGGTATGTAGGTGCATTCTTTGGCGATGTTCCCTTCTTTACGCTGTGATAATAATCATAAGTCATACTTTTCTCATGATTTAATACTTCACAATCAATGACTTCTCCAACAATAATCATATGACTACCTACATCTAAAGTATTTACTACTTTACATGTAAAACTTGCATTCATTCCTGCTTCTATATATGGATTGTCTAACGTATCTTGTTGCGAATCAAAACCTTCAAACTTATCTTTCTCTTTGCTACTTTGGAATCCAAATGTAGCAATCACATTCATGTCAACTTGTTCAGATAAAGCAGTAACATGAAATGCACGACTATTTAAAATTGTTTGTGTTGTATCATTTTCTTTATTAATTGTAATCGAAACTTGAATAGGATTACTTGTCACTTGCAGAAATGTATTAATAATACATCCAGCACGATGCTCGTTTTGGTGGCTAGAAACTAAATATAATCCTGAACTAATTTGATATAATGCTTTTTTATCTAACATGACATTCCTCCTACTGATTTAAATTTTCTACAAGACTTTGATATTGTTGATATAATGATTCACTACTAAATAATATTTGATTGTTTTCAATTACATAGTTAGAACTGTTATCTCTTAAAAATTCAAAAATATCGATATATGCATCAATAAATGCCAATGTCTGATCTCTCGTATCGATCAAATCATTTTGTTCTTGTTTCAATGCTCCAGAAATTGTCGAATCCAACATTAATTTACGATATAAATTTTGATAACTTACTGAAACATCTGTATCCTCAATAGCTTTCATCATCTCTTGATCACTCGTCATTGCAATCATCTGATTCATCGCTGTTTCTAAATCTGTTTTCTTCTGATTTAGATAGGTCAAAGTCTCTGTAAATGCCGGTCCATCACTTTGAATTCTCTCAATTGTTAATAAATTTTTTAATGTATCATCATCAATCAGAGAAATCACAGTTTGACTAACCTCTCCATATTCTTTGACATATTGCTTCATTGTTTCTTCTACTGTCGCATAATCTCCAGATGTATGAATACTCATATCAACTTCATCATTCAAAATATCTAAATTACCAATCTTATCGGCTTCTCTTGTTAATAAATACTCTTGATATTTCTGATAGCCGAAATAACCTCCAACTCCTATTAAAACAATAACTAACAAAACAACAAAAATAATAATCACAGTTTTCTTTTTCATATTAAGCTTCATTCCTTTCACTTCGTTCAAGACACACATAGGAATTAAAACCTTGAACTAAATTTATTTTTCTATATAATAACAGTCTTGAAGGAGTGTGTACTACAAAGCACGGGGGGG
>CALVQD010000030.1 GCA_944355255.1 uncultured Bacilli bacterium | reverse complement strand
ATATAAGAAAGTGCTAATGTGTCATTTGGTAGTCGAATTTCTTTTCCAGTAATCTTTTTTAGAGCATTAGATAAAGCAGTCGGATAATTTTTTCCTAGGTTCATCTCTTGTTTAACAAGTTGTTGATATTCTGGATGTTTTAATTGAATTTCTGCAAAAGTAGAGAACATTTCAATATCATTCGTTTCACTTCCAAAGACAATTTTATCTACTTTTAATTCTTTTAATAAAGAAATGGATCCATGTGCGAAATAGTCAGCACTTTGTGTTGCGAAAGGAAAGGGGAGTTCTATTACGAGATCTGCACCATAAGTAAGCGCGATTTCTGTCTTCTGCCATTTATTTAAAATACTGACTTCTCCGCGTTCTAAAAAATTTCCTCCTAAAATAATAACGAGTGGTTCATTTGGAAACATCTTTTTTGATTTTTGAACGAGATATAAATGACCATTATGAAACGGATTAAACTCTGCAACAATACCAACTGCCATAAAATCACCTCGCCAATACTATAACATGAAACAAAATATTTGTCATTTTTATATTTTTTTGCTATAATCAAAGTCCGTGAACAGAAAAGTAATTTGCAATTTTCTAATCTTTTTAGTATAATGGAGTGCGTGGGTGGTAAAGTATGAATATTGATTTTACAAAATTAAAAAGCCATATGGTATCAGAGATTCCATTTGATCAAGAAGTTCATATTCCTGAAGAATGGTTGAGTCAATCTGATTTATTAGATTTAAAACAAGTTCATGTAACAGGTAGATTGTACTTAGATGCCATGGATGAATTTGCACTGAGTATAAAGATAAGTGGAATTATGGTATTACCATGTGCGATTACTTTAAAACCAGTTGATGTTCCATTTGAAACTACTGTGGATGATTCATTGCAAAATCTATGTGAAGAAATGGATGAAACATTAAAAAAATCAGAAAATAGTATTGATATTTTACCAATTATATGGGAAAATATATTGATAGAAATTCCCATGAGAGTTGTAAGTGAAGGTGCTGAAGAATTATCACTACATGGTGATGGCTGGGAACTTATAACAGAGGAGAAACCAAAACAAGAAATCAATCCTGAATTGGAGAAATTGAAAGATTTACTATAAGAAAGAGGTGAATTTAGATGAAATTAGAAATTCAATTATTTGCAGTACCATTTAGAAAAACAAGTAAAACAAGAAAAAGAATGCGTCGTACGCATTATAAAATTTCTGCAAATGAAATGACAACATGTCCAAAATGTGGCGCTACAATTAAACCTCATAGAGTTTGTAAAAATTGTGGAACTTATAAAGGAAAAGAAGTTGTATCAATGAATAAGGAAGAAGAATAATCTTCTTTTTTTTGTTTCAATTATTGTATGTGTGTGTTATACTTGATATAAAGAAAGTAGCGTGGTGCATATGATGGAAGTTGTATTAGTTAGCAAGAAGTTACCATGGAGGGGGGTATTTAGGTAATAGATACCAAATACGCTCATGTATTTTAGATAAAATAAAAAGTTATTTTCGTAGTGGAAATAACTTTTTTGCATTGAAGTATTTCATACGGTCCTTTCAGATGTTAATGGATTTGAAGAAATGAGTAAAGGTATGAGAAAGATTAGAAGACGTCGTAGAAATTATACCAATTATATTATCATCGCATGTATTTGTGTCTTTTCTGTAATGGGGATCGGATATGGATATTTACAAGAGTCTCTTGATATTAATATGGGATTATCTAAAAAAGTAATTGATATTACAGATAATATAGTAACAAGTGGAGATGGATTATACGAGGATAAATACGAAGATGGAAGATATGTTTATCGAGGGAGTGAACCAAATAACTATATTATGTTTAATGATGAATTATGGAGAATTATTGCGAAAGAAAGTGATGGCACATATAAAATTGTAAAAAATGAATGGTTACCAAAAAGATCATTTGATGCAGCAAATCATCGTTTGACAACAAATAATACTTATTGTAACACCCCAAGTTTAGAATGTAATGTTTATGGTAAAGTGTCTGGAACATATACGTTAGGAAATATAAGTGGAACTGTAACAGAAGATTCCAGTCTAGCCGAATACTTAAATGGAGAATACTATAATAGTTTAACATCGATTGCCAAAGGACAAATTCAAACCCATGCATTTAACATCGGAGGAGTATTAGATTTAGGAGTAGATGGGAACGATAGTATTGCGAAGAATTTACAACAGGAAAAAGCATTTACATGGACAGGAAATATAGGATTACCAAATGTTACAGATATATTAAGAGCAAGTTTAAATCCATCTTGTACTTCCGCAACTGATGTATATGGACCATCAAATGCAAATAAATGTACAACTAACTATTTAACCGATAATCTTACTACATCTTATGATTTTTATTTACTGATCAATGGATATACCGATGTTAGGTATGTTTGGCGTGTTAGTTATTATAATAATATGTTATATTTGTATACTGCTACCGCATCATATTCTATGGATTATGTTCTTCCAGTTCTCTTTTTAAAATCTAACATTCACATCATATCAGGGGATGGAAGTGAAACAAATCCATATATTATTGATTGAAAAAAACACTTGTTTATGATACGATAATGAATAGAATAGGTGATGCATATGAAAAGGGGTTTCAATAATCAAAAGGGATTTGCTGTATCGGGAATTCTCTATCCACTGTTTATTATTTTTGTCGGAATTTTAATTGGTTTGATGGGAACATATGTGAACCGTAAAATTTTATTTGATAACATGAAACGTGATGTATTAAGTGAAGTGAATTATGGAAAAAATATTTTAGAAGGTGGTATGCTTTTATACTATAAAGGAACAGAAGAACCAATTGCAGTAGATGGTGTGTTAAAAATACCAGACATGAGTGGAAATGGAAATCATGGAGAAATGGTAAATTTCCAATCAAATATGCGAAATGAAGGTGGGAAAATTACTTTTGATGGAATCAATAACTATGTAAAAGCTCCAAATGTGTTAAATGGTCGTTCTACATTTACAATTGAACTCCTTTATTTACCAAAAAAACAAGGAACAACACAATATTATTTTGGCATCGCCCCAAATCAATTCGGATTATCTACATCTAACGCAAGTACACATCTCTTTTATTACAATAATGCAACTAATATTTCTATCGCAAATGCCGGCCATGGTATAAATCAATTAACATATGTTGCTTATGTAATAGATGGCACTACATTAACTTCTTATCTCGATGGAAATCAAGTCAGTACTTCTACATTAAGTGGTGGTTTAAACCTATCCGGAGAAGCTCTCGGTTTAGGTGGAACAGGCACAGGAACTGATTTAGCAGAGATGGATTGTTTTTCGTTCCGTATTTATAATTATGCTTTAAATGAAGATGAGATTTATCACAATTATCGAATTGATTATAATGAGTTGACAAGCAGTACATAAAATTCTTTTTCATGTCGATTTATGATGCGATGATGTAATGAGAAGTATTATGGAATTGAAGTAGATATTAGTTTGTAAAATATAAAATTTATGGTATACTATAACTAGTTTTTTAAATGCAAGGAAGAAGAAGAGTACAATTTTCTGATCTAATAGAGACTCTATGGTTGGTGGAAATAGAGAGAAAAGAAATTGGAAGGTAGCTTTGGAGCATTTTATTTGAAATAAGAGTAGAATAAAACGTATATCTGCGTTAAAGATTTGAGATAGTTTTTACTATGAATTAAGGTGGTACCACGTTATTTCACGTCCTTATTGCGGGGCGTTTTTTTTGGGAGGTAAATTATGAAAGAAATTATAGAGAAATTCGAAACATATGTCCATGAATTTGATTTGACAAATTTTGATTTAGAAAGAAAATATCGTCATTCTTATCGGGTGATGAAGTTGGTAGAACAGTTGGCTCGTTCTTTAAAATTATCAGAAGAAGATGTGACACTTGCATGTATTATTGGAATATTACATGATATTGGAAGATTTGAGCAGTTAAAAGAAACTGATTCTTATGATGATTCTAAGTTTGAACATGCTGATTTTGGAGTGCATTATTTAAAGAAAAGTCATTTTTTAGAACAATGTCATGTTCCTGATGCATGGCACTCTATTATTTTTACAGCAATACAACTTCACAATAAATATCAAATACCAGAACACCTGGATGAAAAAACCTTACTTTTTACAAAGTTAATTCGTGATGCCGATAAGATAGATATTCTAAGACTCGCTTTAGAAAAGAATCATGAGAGTACGGGTGAAATTAGAAAACAAGTCATTGATGAATTTTATCAAAAGAAACAAATTCATATCTTACCGGATTTTAGTAAAAAAGAATTTGTACTAGTTCGTTTAGGTTTTTTCTATGACTTAAATTTTAGAAAAAGTTTTGAACTAGTAAAAGAAGATGATTTTTTAAATAAATATTATGAAAGATTAAATAGACCAGAAGAATTAAAGTGTTATTTTGATTTTAGTCGTGATTATTTAGAACAGCAATTAAAGGAGGAAGAACATTATGTTAGATACAAAATATAATCATTTAGAAGTAGAAAAAGGAAAATATCAAACTTGGAAAGAAAAGGGTTATTTCACCAGTGGTGATTTATC
>CALVQD010000029.1 GCA_944355255.1 uncultured Bacilli bacterium | reverse complement strand
TGGTGTAGCGCCAGCTTTCCGAATAGGATAGCCGGCCGCAAACATTCGTACCGTAGCTCCGAACGGAAGTGAGGACGAAGGAGAATGTTAAGGAAACATCTCAGAAGTTCTCTATTTAGAGAACTTCTGAGAAAATAAAAATATAGGAGGAAAAGTATGTCAGTACCAAAATTTAAAAGAAGGCCAAGTGGGCTTGATTATGTAGATAATGCTTTTGAATTACAGAAAGATATTATGAATTTAGCATCAAAGTTATCGGCTAGATGGGCAAGAATTTATCAATAACCAATTGATAGACTTGCTTGTTTACAAGCGGATCTTATCAATATGGCAAATGGAATTACTCCACAAAAAGCGGAAGATTTTATTACAAGAAGATGGCTTATTATGATGTCTAGAGCTAGTCTAATTGCTTTGGAAAAAAGAGT
The DNA here is from genome assembly GCA_944355255.1 of uncultured Bacilli bacterium. GTDB lineage: Bacteria > Bacillota_I > Bacilli_A > RF39 > UBA660 > UMGS2016. The sequence continues at coordinate 4,460 of CALVQD010000029.1, read as the reverse complement.
GATGGATATGGTTAGAGTACTATATATGAATCCTTCTAAATGTTTTTCTAGGAAGAATGGAAAAAATTATACTAAAAGTGAAGCGGTTATCATGTTAGATAATAAATTAGAACAATTAGGTGTCAATTATCAAAGACAGTATGATTTATTAAAAGGTGTATTGGCTTCTGATAAGAAAAAATATGATAAGATGAAATCATCTGATTTAACAGATAGAGATGTGTTTGAAATTTTGGTTTCAAAAGGGATTGAATGTTTATTTCAATAACTTTTTTGAAATAAGGAAAACGAATGAATGTTGATTGTATGCCTGAACAATGTTTAGGTGTTTGTCACGCGCTCGGCCAATTCTAACAATAGTAACAATTTCTACAATGTGAATTCGAATGGTGATTGGAATAACTTTAATGCGAACAATACCAATGGTGTAGCGCTAGATTTCTATGATAAAGTAGAACAGGTAAAAGAGAAATGTTTTATATATAACTTTCTATACTGCTTTTAAAAGAAAGGATTTGTTTTCCTTGAGATAATTATCTCGAATATGATTCATGATGCTTTTGTTTGGACGCTGTTTGCATGGTTTATCATTTGTTTATTTGGGTAAATTTCATAGACAAAACTTTGTAACAATTAAAATAAACGATATTGGTTATACATGAATCTTTGGAACTACAAGTGTAGTTCCTTTTTTAGATAAAGTTTATTATCAGTAACTGGAAGTATGCATTGGATTATGGTATTAATTGATATATAAAAGAGTAGGTAAAATCTATGACAAGTGAAGAAAGAAAAGAAATAAGATATCAAAGAAGAAAAGCAAAAAGAGATAGGAAAGTATTGGAAAGAAGTAGGAAATATGGTAATCTTGAACAAGCTTTTTGTTTTCATAAAGTAATGTACTATGGAGATAAATGTACGAAAGGAGTTGGTTTTAAAAAATCAACACAGTATTTTAAGTTACATATGTTTACGATAGTTGCTACTACATGTAAGAATATAAAAAGTAATTGTTATAAAGTAGGAAATACTTATCAATTTACGATTCATGAAAGAGGAAAAGTGAGAATTATTGATGCACCACATATAAAAGATAGATTAGTTCATAAAGTAATCGCAAATGAAATATTATCACCAATTTATTATCCACATTTTATTTATGATAATGGTGCTAGTATAAGAAATAAAGGATTTCATTTTGCTATGAAAAGGGTACATACTAAATTATATTCTTGGTATTTAAAAAATGGATTAGAAGGTTATGCAGTAACAATTGATTTTTCTAAATTTTTCCCTAATTGTAGTCATGAAGCAATTAAAAAAATTCATACGAAATATATTTTTAATTCTCATACAATCAAAGTAATAGAAGATTATTTATTTATAAAAGAGGGATTACCACTAGGGTGTGAAATTGCACAAAAAGAAGCTTTGATGTTACCAAATCAATTAGATCATTTTATAGCGAATCAATATCCAATTGTTAGATTTATGGATGATAGTATTTTTTTAATTAATACCAAAGAAGAAGGAAAGATAATATTGAATCATTATCAAAAATTAGCTGAAAAATTAGGAATTATTATGAATTTAAAGAAAACAAAAATAATAAGGATAGAAAAATTTATTTTGTTTTGTAAATGGAACTATGTTGTTTTAAATAGTGGGAAGGTACTTATGATACCGGTTAGAGATACCATTTATCGTCAAAGAACAAAAATAAATAAAATGAAACAGAAAAGTATAGATAAGATTGAAATCCTGCAAACTAAAACTTGTTTTCAATCTTATCTTGACTTAGGAAATACTTATTATCATCAAAAGTATTTGAATCAATTGTTATCAAAATAATATTATTTTTTATTTAGTACTTGACAATAACAGATAGTGGGTATACACTGATAGTGAGGTGAGACATGAATATTCAGTTTAAGAAAGGAGTGTTAGAACTCATTGTACTGTTATCTGTCCATAAAAAAGATATGTATGGTTATGAGTTGATGGCAGAAGTATCAAAAGTGATTGATATTAATGATGGAACAATTTATCCATTATTGAAAAGACTTACAAATGAGAATTATTTTGAAACTTATTTGATGGAGTCTAGTGAAGGACCATCTAGAAAGTATTATAAATTAACAATACTAGGAGAGAAAAGGATGCAAGAATTATTAATGAGTTGGCAAGATTTTTCTAAGAATGTGAATCAATTTATAGAGGAGTGTGACAAGTAGCTATGACAAAGAAAAAGTTTTTAAATGAATTAGAGAAAAAATTATCGGTATTAGATGATTCTGAGATTCAGGATATTATGAATGAATACAGTGATATTATTGATGAAAAGTTAAAACATGGAAAAACAGAAAAAGAAGCAATTGAAGATTTTGGATCTTTAGATGATTTAGCAAAAGAAATATTAAGTGCTTATAAAATTAATCCAAATTATAAGGAAGGTCATAAAGATGAATTTGAAGCTTCAGCGAAAAAATTAGGAGAAGACTTTGATGAATTTATTAAAAAGGGAGCAGAGAAGGCAAGTAAAGCGACGAAGAAAGTGATGGAACAAGTGCGTGAAAATGATCAAGAATTTACAATAGAATTCGTATTTGAACTTTTATTTAAAGCAATTGCTGCACTTCTTTTATGTGTAGTTGCAACGATTCCAGTTACAATTATCAAAGAGCTAGGAGAAAGTTTACTTGGAATGTTTGTATCACCACTTTCTAATATTTTAATTTTCTTATTTGAGTTTGTACTGGGAATTTTATTTTTAATATTCTGTGGATTTATTTTTGTTGCAATGTTTAAACAGTATGTAACACCAAATAAAAAAAAAGAAACGAAAAAGGAAGTAAAAAAAATATAAAAATGGAAGAACGAGAGAATGATAAAGAAGAAAAAAAGGTAGTAAAAAATAGTGGAACAGATGCACTTGGTACTGTTATTATTACAATTATGAAAGTAGCAGTGATCTTCTTTGTATTACTTCCAATTTGGATGTTAGAGTTTGGAATTGGTATTTGTCTTGTATTTTTAATTGCTGCTTTAATTAAGGGAATTTTCTTTATTGGACCATTATTGTTATGTGTTGGTGGTATTTGTTTATTATCAGAGATTTCTAGTATTATTTACCGTGTTATTTTTACAGAGAAGAAACTACATTTTTATGGGATTATCATTGGTCTTGTTTGTTTAGTAGTTGGAACGTTTATGACAGTTGATCTTGTGATGAATTTTGACTATATAGAAGAAGCACCAAGTGGTTATTCGAAAAATACTTATTCAGAAACAATGACTATTTCTGGGAATACAGTGGTAGATTATGATAGAAATATGAAATATCAGACCAAAATAGATAATACAATGACTGATCATCAAGTGAAAGTAGAAGTTATCTACTATGAAGATATTTATCAAACACCATGGATAGCAAAAGAAAACGAAAATGGGAATAATGAAATTACGGTTGAGTTAGAAGATGAAAAACGTACTGATTTTAAATTTCATTATCAAATGTTAATAGATGATTTAAAAGAATTTCAATTACATGATTATAGACAGTTAGAAGATTATGAAGTAGTGATTACTGGAAATGAGAATACTTTAAAACTCATTTCGTTAGAAAATGCTTGGTACTAGAAAAGGTTCACAATTGTGAACCTTTTAATAATATCTTAATTTATATTGTTTTGGAGTGATTCCTAAATAGTGGTAATCTTCTTCTGTTAAGTTAGGATAGTAAGTTAAAAAACGGGCAATTCTTTGATCTGAACAAAGGGAATGGTCAATTAAGTCTTTATACATATTTAATATTTCTTGTTTAGATAATAATTTATCAATTTTTAAGTCACTAGTTACATAAATATCATAATATCCATAATATTCATGACTTGTTTTTAATACATTACCAAAACCAGTTACTGCACATATATCGACATCTGTTTGATAATCAGTAAAATAATGAAGTGTATCTTCTAATCGTTTACAGAAATGAAAACCATTTTTTTTAAACTGAATGGGTTCATCGATATGATATGTTTTTCCTACTTGTAGCGTAAGGTTTTCTTCTAGTGTTTTCAACCCTTTTAGAAATGTTTTAAAACCTTTGATGTACATGTCAATCACCACCTTTATTATAACATATTTCAAAAAAGTAGTTGCAACTTTTAAAAAATAAGATATAATAAGATTAGAGCGAATATATTATCAAGAGAGGTGGAGGGAATAGGCCCGATGAAACCCAGCAACCTGCCATATGGTGTTGGTGCTAAATCCTACGGGGAACCGAGAGATAATAAAGAAGCAATCGGTTTTCCGGTTGCTTTTTTGTTAGGAGGTTAGAATATGAAGAAATTAAGAACTTCAGAAATGGTATTGAAAGGGCATCCGGATAAGATATGTGATCATATTGCAGATGCGATTTTAGATGATTATCTAAAACATGATGAAAATGCGAAAGT
>CALVQD010000028.1 GCA_944355255.1 uncultured Bacilli bacterium | reverse complement strand
TGCCTAATATTTCTGGTAATAATCCATTGTTTTTTACAATGGTATCATTAGAAATTTCATCTAAAATCCTATTAACAGAATTAGTAGAAATATTATTTCTAATAGAGATATCTTTTTCAGAACCTTTATTCATTAAATCCAAGATAACAGATAATCTTGTATCATTAGAAATTTGTTTATGAAAATCAACTACATTAGTAGAAGCAGTAAAGGTTCTATTACAATTTTTACAAAAGAATCTTTGTTTATCTAAAAGTAGAATGGTATTATAATTAGCGACTTTAGCAATTTTAATTTTACAATTTCTTTTAAAGTTCCATTTAATAATATCATGAAAGCCACCATTAATGCACCCGCAATGTGGACAATATTCTGGAGTATAAGTAAGATAACCATGAAAGATTTTAGTATTAATACCATTGATTTTTTTAATTTCTAAGCAATTATCGTAAAAATAGATATTTTCATCTTTAATATTTAGTATTTTTTTAGTATAATCAGTATGAGTCATTTAATCAGATCCTTTCAATGTTTGTTTTTTTCCAATTACATTGTATCATAGGATTCTGATATGACTCATTTTTATTAATTAAAAATAGTGTCAGTAATTATTCACCAACACTATTTATTATAGAACCCAAAATTAAGGCTTTCTTTAGCCTTTTTCTTTTGCATATGATATAATAGTAAAGAGATAGGAGAATTGCTGTGGGAAAGAAAATGATTTTAGCAACGACACTTTTAGTTGCACTACCTGCTACACATGTAAATGCATTAGAAGAAAAAAGTACAGTGAATGAAACAGTGGAAACACCAGTTCACGAAACACAACAAGATACGATGTCGGATACAGCTCCTGATTACTCAGAACAGACAGCACCTTCTGAATCTGAAAACATATTAGATGAAGAAGAAACTATTACAGAAAGTCAAGATGATGCAATTTTAGAAGAGCCATCAGTACCATCTGCTCCGATATTTCTTACAGGATTTCAAACAGTAAATGGTGAAACATATTATTTTGATGAATTTGGAAATAAACTAACTGGTTTACAAACAATTGGAGAAAATACTTATTATTTTGAAGCAAATGGAAAAATGTTCGATGATGGTTTCAAAGTATTAAATGGAAAAACATATTTCTTTAGTAGAGTTGATGGAAGAATGAGAACCGGAATGTTTGCAGTAGATACACCACTCAATTGTTATTACTTTGATGAGACAACGGGTGTTATGCAGACAGGGCTTCATAAAATAGGAGATAATTATTATTATTTTGAAGCGAATGGAAAAATGTTTCACGATGGCTTTAAAGTATTAAATGGAAAAACATATTTCTTTAGTAGAGTTGATGGAAGAATGAGAACCGGAATGTTTGCAGTAGATACACCACTCAATTGTTATTACTTTGATGAGACAACGGGTGTTATGCAAACAGGACTTCATAAAATAGGGGAGAACACTTACTATTTTGAAAGTAATGGTAGAATGTTTTCTAATGGAGTAAAAGAACTTGGTGGAAAAAAATACTTCTTTAGTCGTGTGGATGGACGTATGCGTTATGGATTATTTGAAGTAGATACAGAACTGAATTATTACTATTTCGACGAAGTAACGGGAGAAATGATTACTGGATTACAAAAGATTGGAGATAATTATTTCTATTTCGAAGAAAATGGTCCAATGTTTCATGATGGTTTTAAAGTATTAAACGGAAAAACGTATTTCTTTAGTAGAGTCGATGGAAGATTACGTACAGGTATGTTTGCAGTAGATACACCACTCAATTGTTATTATTTTGATGAAACGACGGGAGAGATGCAAACAGGGCTTCATAAAATAGGGGAGAATACTTACTACTTTGAAAGTAATGGTAGAATGTTTTCTAATGGAGTAAAAGAGATTGACGGAAAAAGATATTTCTTTAGTCGGGTAGATGGACGTATGCGTTATGGATTATTTGAAGTAGATACAGAATATAATTATTATTATTTCGACGAGACAACGGGAGAAATGATTACTGGATTACAAAAGATTGGAGAAAATACTTATTATTTTACAGAAAATGGTCCGTTGTATCGTGGTGGTTTTAAAGTTATTGATGGAAAGACATATTTCTTTAGTAGAGTTGATGGAAGATTACGTACAGGTATGTTTGATATTGATGGTGTTTATTATTACTTTGATGAAAGTGGAGTAATGCAGACTGGATATCATAAAATCGATGGAATTACCTATTATTTTAATGAAGATGGATCTTTATATAATGGATTTTATACAGTAAATGGTAATCAGTACTATATGCAACCAGATGGAACGAGGGCAGTTGGTTGGCATGTGATTCAAGGTGTGAAATACTATTTTAATGCGAATGGAACATTAATTGCTAGTAATGCTAAATTTATTATTGATGTATCTAGTTGGCAAGGTGTGATTGATTGGAATGCAGTCAAAGCAGAGGGAAAAGTTGATGGTGTCATTTTACGTATGGCAATTAACGATGTGTTAGTTGATAATCAATTTGAGCGTAATTTAAGAGAGTTGCAGCGTTTAGGAATTCCTTTTGGGGTATATTTATATAGTTATGCAGAAAATGGAACTGAAGCAAAGATGGAAGCTGATTGGATGGTAACACTATTAAGACGATATAACATTCATCCTGCTTTAGGAATTTACTACGATATAGAAGAATGGACACATTTAACACCAAATGATTTCGATGCAATTATTCCTACATTTGTGAATACAGTAAAACAGGCAGGATATTCTAATGTTGGTGTTTATGCTTCTAAAAATTATATTAATACGTATTTTAGCGACGCAGTAAAACCATATGTTACTTGGGTAGCACAGTATTATTATCAATGTAATTATCAAGGTAGTTATCAAATGTGGCAATATGGTGGAGGCAATGAAGGAGAATATGTTGCCGGTATTAATGGTAGAGTCGATTCCAATGTATGGAGTGATTCTTTTGAAACAATTGTATAAAGAAAAGTAACAGTATATTCTGCTACTTTTTTCTTTGATTTATAGAAAATGTGATAAAAAAGTATTGTCAAAACGCGTTGATTTTGTTATAATGGTTTCGTTGACTGAAATGGCGATGTAGCTCAGCTGGCTAGAGCGTCTGGTTCATACCCAGAAGGTCGGGGGTTCGATCCCCTCCGTCGCTACCACTAAGCATAGAAAACTAGATTCAAACCGTCTAGTTTTTTCTTTTATTATTTTTTAAGAGATGATATAATGAAGTTATAAAACCATAGGAGAAATGAGGCAAACTATGTTAGAAGAACAAGTA
>CALVQD010000027.1 GCA_944355255.1 uncultured Bacilli bacterium | reverse complement strand
ATAAAAAAAATGACTAAAACATTCATGTTTATAATCATTTTTTAATTTATTTTGCTTGTTTCTTTTCTAAGATTCCTTTTACTTTTTCTAAACCAAGAATAATCGCACCACCTAGGATGAAAAATAAAATACTAAATGTTGAAATAGATAACGGAGCTGTTACCTCATTTAATGTCGTTGGTCCCATAATAATCGCATAAATGGATCCAATCATCAATCCTAAAATACAATAAATCGATTGACTTCTATATTTCTCTAGTGCGATTTTAATCAAGCGAATTACTAATACGATTCCAAAAAGAACACCTAGTCCAAATACAAATAATGCTGGTACATAACTAAAATTGAAATGTAAAAACTCTTTAATCGCTGAAATAATTGGAATATATAATCCAAAAATCAATAACAATGTAGAACCAGAGATTCCTGGTAATACCATAGCTGAAATAGATACCATAGCAGCAACAAACATATAAAGAGCAAGACCCACATTAAGATTTGAAATATCTACTACATGTGATTCTCCTGAAATTGGATTAAAATAAGTAATTAATGTGACAATGGCAATTCCAATCAATGTAAAAATTAAATTGTAATATTTTCCTTTTAATGATTCTTTCTCTTCTTTTACGATCAAAGGAATTGAAAATAAAATAAATCCAATAAATACAGAACTTACTTGATAAATATGACTTTCAAACAAGTTTGTAAGTACTAATACTGCTAGTATCATCCCAATAATCCAGCCAATCCCTAATTTCACTAAAAAGAATAAAGCTTTCTTCTTCTTTTTAGAATCTCCAAATACTAAATCATCTAATGAATTAATAAACTGATCATAAAATCCTAAAATAAAAGCAATCGTTCCTCCTGAAACACCTGGAACACTATCGGCAAGTGCCATACAAAATCCCCTAATTCCATTTATTATATAACTCATAAATTACCTCCATTTATTATTTTATCATCTCTTGATTTGAATTCAAAATAAATTCTAATAACTTTTCACATCCATACTTTACATCTTCATATGTCGCATCAAAATTTCCATAATACCAAGGATCGATAATATCTCTTGGTTTTTCTGTAAAATCTAATAAACGATACACTTTATGTTCTAAGTCAGAACCAATGATATGTAAAATATCTCTTATGTTTTGTTCATCCATTCCTAAAATATAATCAAACTGATGATAGTCTTCTTTTCTCATCTGTTTAGATACTCGATCAGTAAATGGAATATGATTTTCTTTCAAAATTTCTTTTACTTCAGGATAAATACGATTTTGATATTTCTCATTGTAATCACTCGTTGCAGCCGAATCAATCAAAAAATTACTTTCTAATCCTCTCTTTTTCACACAGTCTTTCATAACAAACTCTGCCATAGGAGATCTACATATATTTCCTAAACATACAAATAATACTTTTACCATGTTCTCTCCTTTCCATTTTATGAATCTCATTTTTATTATACTATAAAGATTTTTAAAAAACATATATTTATTATAATCTCATAAAAAAGTTTATGGAAAACCATAAACTTTTAAAATTCTACATACTCACCTGTATTATATAATACTCCATTTAATTCTATATAAATGGAATATTTTCCATCCAATCCCTCTTGATTGATATACTTTGTAACAGAAATTCCATTTTCTGTTTCTTCTTCTGTAAATATATCAACACAAAGTGCTGTATATGGTTTTTTACTAACTGTCACATGGTAATACTTTGACTTCATATTTTGATATAACACAATATTCACATCATCTGTTCTTTTAAATTGTCCTGTTACAACCAAACGATCTTGTTCATCTACAATAGAAATATCATGTTTTTGATATGTATCATCTATCTTTTTTGTAGTAAAAAATGGAGTCCATTTTTCTTCTGTTACTTCTGTTTTTCCTAGAGTACCAATTCTTTTTGCTTCCCCTACTTCAAATTTCTCATTTTCTACATATAGACTCATTTTTTCTACCCGATAATTATTGGTTGGTAACACAAGTTCAAAAACTACTTCATCATCAATTAGTTCCACCGTATCAGACTTCAATTCCGCATTCTCACTAAATCCTGCCGGTTGATTAGAATTTTCGCCATCGACGTAAACAATTCCACCAGAGTGAACGATGTAATGATTTTCTTCTATATAATCGACATCAGAAATATATGGAGAATAGAAATCACTTCCTCTTTCTTTCCCATATTGCCATACCTGTTCAATGGTCATATCTTCTGTATTGATTTTATACATAACACCCCTTGTATAACTATCAGAAGCAGCAACATATTCATCTTCATTTTTTGATTTATTATTTCCATTATCTAAAATAAATACATAGCCCTCTGGAGTGATCATTGCTGCGTGTTGACTCCATTGCCATTCGAAATCATCTCCAATTGGTGTAAAGAAATACTTTTGATATTCCTCACTCCAATTCGTAGGATTTCCAATAATCCAATTCAACGCTCCACTATCATAATCAATATTAATAACTGCATCTTGATGTCTACCAGAAAGTGTAATGGAATTGGTCTTTTTATCATACCAAATTGAATTATTATGAAACCAATCATAGCTAATCCAATTTTCACTTTTTCCATCTTCCATATTTAAAATTTTATTTAAATGATATTCTTTGACAACTTCTCCTGTATCCCTATCTAATTCTACAATATAGTCTTCAACTGTCCCACTTTCAAAGTCATCACTAGAAATGAGTAAGTTTCCATTTTCCATTTCATAATAATCGTGATGATATCCTCCGGGAAGTGAAAATTCGGTATAGATTTTTCCTAATAAATCCATTTCGTATAATCCTGTCATATAATATGGACTATTCACTAGTCGTTCTGTACTGACAAGTAGATGTCCGTTTTCTAAACGGTCTATCTTCCATAATGCATAGTTTGTCAAATACCAACGAACATTTCCATTCACATCATAGGCACAAGTATATCCGGAAGAAGATGGCGTATAAAAGTATAAATCATTCGATAATTGTTCTTTATCTGCTGTTACTTCTGTTGGTAAAATAAAATCATCAGGAAGTGCTTCTGTTTGAATGAGAACTGTCTTTTCTTGTTGTTCTCCCTTTTCTTCAAACGAAATCACGACTTCATTTTCCTTATCTGGATAAAGTCCATAAATCGGTAAGTAATGTTTTGTATTTTCTTCAAAAGTATGGGTAAAGGTAGTCAGTTCATCCTCTCCTACGATGGTAACAGTAGGACTTACCTCTTCTTCTGTTTCAAATAAAATCAATGCGGTTAAAGGAGAATTCCCATAGGGATTTAATATCACATTCGCATCCTCTAATGTATATCCTTCTGTTTGAAATTCTTTTTCTTTCTCTTTCTGTTCAAATACCATCAGAGTCTTTTCCTCTACTGTTTTGGTACTTGTATGTTTCTGATTACAATACAAAAGTACAATCAACAATAAAATCAAGATCAACACTAAAACAGAAATTACAATTTTAATCATTCTTTTTCTATTTTTCTTTTTCACAAATATCACCTCCCTTTCATTGTAAAAAAAGTCATTTTAAAATACAATCAAGACGAAGTTGAAAAAACACTCAACCTAAAGTTGAGTGTCTAATTACAATGATCAGAAAGCGTTAATGGAATTTTATACGTTGTAATCTTTCCATTTAAATCCGTTGCTTCTATTTCCAAATGAAGACTATCATCTCTTGATATATTACAAGTATTCTCATAATGATCGACATGTAACTCAATCATACTTGCGAACTTTTCTATCGTAATCGGTTCTGATTCTTGATAGTGATACCTACTGATTTCTGTTTTCGATTTCCCATCTTCTTCATATAAAATACATAATAATTCTTGATATTTCTGTTTGTCTTCTTCCCCACAATAAGAAATATTAGAGATATAAATCGATGATTTACTCTCTGTGTAAGCAATACTCCCGTAAAGGGTAAAATCATCACACGAAGCAGTTAATTTTTTAAATTCAAAACCATCTTGTCTAGTAAATAGAAAAATCAATAAGACGAGAAATAGAACAAAAATTATGACAATACTTCCTATCATCCATTTTTTAGGATGGTTTTTCTTTGTTTTTTTCGCATCTAACAAATCACTCAGATTCATGTGATAGTCTTCACAAATCTGTTTTAAAATAGCAATGTCTGGCATATTCTTGCCATTTTCCCATTTACTAACGGCTTGATAGGTCACATTATATTTTTCTGCAAACTGTTGTTGACTCATATGATTTTTGATGCGTATATCACGTATCAGTTTTCCAATTTTCTCTTGATCCATCCCTATCACCATCTTTATTATATCAAAAATAAAAAGACCTTGAAAGGTCTTATACAGCAGTATATCCACCATCGATTGGAAGAATGACTCCAGTGACATAACTTGCTTCATCACTTGCTAAAAAGATTGCACCAGCATTTAATTCTCCCTCATGTCCATATCTTCCTACTGGAACTGTTGCTTTCATATAATTTGTAAAAGATTCAGTAATTAATGTCTCATGAGTTAATTCCGTATCAAAATACCCTGGACAGATAGCATTACATGTAATTCCATATTTCGCAAGTTCTGCAGCCACAGCTCTTGTAAAATTGATCACTCCACCCTTAGATGAATGATAAGCTACTGTATCCATAGCCATATTACCAACCATTCCATACATAGATGCAATATTGATAATTCTTCCATAATTGTTCTTTTTCATAATATTGGCAAATTCACGTGTAACATAGAATACACTATTTAAATCTGTATCCATGGTAAATTGCCATTCTTCATCAGTCATGTTTAACACACCATTGTTTTTTGCAGAACCTGCACAATTGACTAAAATATCTACTTTTCCGAAGAATTGTTCTGCTTCTTTCGCAGCTTTTTTAATTTCCTCAGGATTTGTGACATCACACTTAATTGGTAAACAACGAACTCCTAATTGTTCTAATTCACCCTTTAATTCTTCTAATCTTTCTAAACGTCTTGCCATAATTACTAAGTCAGCACCTTGACTTGCAAATCCTTTTGCCATCTGTTTTCCAAGACCACTAGATGCCCCTGTAATAACAGCTACTCTACCTTTTAATTGAAACATTGATCATTCCTTCTTTCTACTATATCTTACATGTTCAGTATAGCACGATTCAAAAAAAGACTGCAACAGAGAAAGAAAAAACTGTAAAATATTTTACAGTTTCGAGAAGGTTTTTATGACCTGAAATTTAAAAACCATTGCTCCATGTTCTCTCTCCTCTTCTTCCGTATACCAATGGCGGAAGGTCTCTTTTAATATATCATTGACAGAGCGATAACGGTATTTGAAGTCCACATCAAAAAAATCAGTATACATATCATAGAATGTTTTATAGTGAGCAATTCCAGTCACTTTTACTAAGATACATTCTTTCAAATCTGGCTCTAAACGAATGAGAATTTCGTCATCTATTTTTAATGCTTCTCCGACCGCATCATAGAGACGATACCCATGCGTTTTATTTCCGCGTTTGATTTTATCAAAACCAGAATATTTCATGTTTGTGATATAGCGCACGGTTCAACACCTTCCTATTCTTAGTATGTTTTCACACATCTATTATATCAAATTATGTAAACAAGAGACAAGATTTTTCACTTTAGTAATCGTTACTTGACATTTTTATTTTTTCCCATCAGAAAACAGACAAATATTCGTCTGTTTTTCTACTCTTTCTCTTTTTTACCATTCTTTTTTTGTAGAAAATAATTCTTTTATATATCCAGTGAGACATTCGGGAGATAAAACAAATGCATACAGTAACGTATAGAAGATAAAAGCAAGGATACTTCTTTCTAATTGACACTCTACTTCTTTTAAGGCGTTTCTTCTTTTGATTTCAATAACAAAACATAAAATCAAGGATATACCTTTCTCTCCTTCCATGAATTAAATGATGTCAAAGAATCTTAGCGGGAGATTGAAAAGCATTTAGGGAAACAAGATTTAAAAGTGTTTGCTTATCCTTATGGAGCTTATACAAAAGAAAGTGTGTTTGTTTTAAAAATGAATGGAATTGATATGCAAGTATATGATATTGGAGTAAATGATTTTAAAGATTTTAACAAGCACTATATCAAAA
>CALVQD010000026.1 GCA_944355255.1 uncultured Bacilli bacterium | reverse complement strand
AACCTCCACTCTATAACTTTTTATTATAATCAGTTATTGTTTGAAAGGCAAGAAAAAAAGTATCATTATACTTTCTTTTCCATATTACCTAAATACTTTTTTCTTAAAAAGTACGTATTACCATATTTTAAATGCCCCTGATAACTTGCAATTACTTGATTCATATCTTTTTTTGTTATCTTCTTTTGGATATATAAATAATCCAATTTTTTCATTTTTCGACGTAATCTTTTTTTCGTTATATTCCGCACTTTCATAATTACCTTCTGGTTGATAATATAATAACGAAATCCTAAAAAATCAATTCCATTCTTACTCACATTCATAATACATGTTTTTTTATTCAAAGTTAATTGATATTGATTCACCATATCTGTTATCTTCTTTAAACAATCTTTTAAATATTCTTTATCATTAGATAATATGACTCCATCATCCATATAACGTATATAATATTTCGCATGTAATTGTTCTTTAATATAGTGATCTAAATCATTCAAATAAAAAACAGCCATAATTTGACTCGTCATATTTCCAATAGGAAGACCTTTTCCATACTGATATAGTGGAATATTTTCTATTTCTCTAATTCGCTTATCTCGATCATGCATTGTTGACATTTGTAATTTTTTTATTTCTTTTTTCTTAATTTTCATAATTCTTTCGTTGACATTCTCATTTGTTGAATCAATAATCTTAAATAATATATTCAAATACTCTTTATCCTTTATTTTCTTCTGTAACATTTGTTTTAATAATACCTGATCAATATTATAGAAATATTTATTAATATCAAATTTTAAAGCATATATTGTATTTCCTTTTAATTGATTTAAATATTTTTTTAAATATCGCATTCCATAATGAGTCCCCTTTCCCTTACGAGTTGCAACATTTGTATTAATTAAACAAGAATCTAATACTTGTATCAAATAATCTGCCATAACATGATTAATTATTTTATCGTTCATTTTTTGACTCATAATAATTCGATATTTTGGATCGCGAATTAAAAAAATATTATAATCACTTACTTTATAATTATGATTGCCAAACATGTGATAAACATTTGTAATATTAGCTGTAAAATATTCTTCAAACTTATATATTTTATGCTTGTTCTTTGTATTAACTTTTACTTGTTTTTGATATAATCTCAACATATCCCCCATAGAAATTTGTCGATATAAATTATTTACTCTTTTCATAACGAATCCATCCATGTATCTGCTTTATCATATTTAAAAGAAAACTGCCTAACTTCATATATTTTTTATAAGAAATATATTTCTTATCACATGCTATTTTAAAATAAAAATCTAACATTTTAATTTTACTAATAATTTTCTTTTGATACACTACTCTCTCATGTATTTCTAATAAATTACTAAAATAAACAAGTTCTAATATTTCAAAACTTGTATTGTTAATTTTATCACGTAATATCTTTTCACTTCTGGGAAAATTAATTAGCATTTTATCTACATATAAAATTGTTTTTTTGATATCTTTTACTAGAACTAATTCATCTCTCATATGATTTCTTCAATTCTTTCTAATACATTCATAAAATCTGCAGTATCTTTTAATTCACGTAATTTAAAATAAATAAAATCAATTCTTTCCTCTATTGTTAACTTATTTTTCAAGTATAAATCATATTGATTATGTTGAAATCTTCTTTTTATTACTATCTCATTTTCATATACAATATAATTAATTTTTAACTGATCAAACATTCCAATTACTTTATTTAATGTATTCAATGGAAAACCTATTTTAATTGTATCTCCAAAAGGATTTATCTTATAACCAAATATACTTTTCATAAAATAACAATCATTTCCTAATACATTATAAAAAATTCCACTCTTCATGATAACGATATATTTTTCATACTTCATTTTTAAATCATAATATTTATCTTTCATACCTACTCACATCTCCTTCTAAAAACAAAAAGCAGCACCTAATGATAGATACTGCTTTATAACTTTACAAAGTATAGTTTATCTCATATCATATCTTGTTCAAAATCATTACAAAGGTCATTCCTATTTTTAGTATATTTCCTTTTCTTTCTACTAAAGTTATCTCTGACTATACTTATTTTTTGGATTTTCACCCCGGGATTATACTTGTTCTCTATATCTTTTCTTTATGACCATATTGGTTCATAACCCATAGTTTTATTAGAGATCTGGACACGCCCCATTATTGTTGTCATTGTTCGCATTGTTGTTACCGAATTCGCCAACTCCCTGATTGAATGCCGCATTCCAGACATTGTTCGAGTTGTCATCAGACTCCGCAGAAAACAAAGCACGATTTATAGTATAACCCCATAACTCTTCACTTGCCAAGGCAAATTCAGAGTTGAGACACTAGCTAACGCTAGGTCATTTTACAAAGGCTTATGCCTTTGCCAATACATATTCTTTTGTTTATTCTTTATCCGATTACAAATGGATTTCCTTTAGTTCCATCTCCTCCTGTTATTTCGATATCTGATTTCAAATAGAGAACTGGACGCGCCCCAAAAGAGTTGTCAACGCGCGCATTGGAGTTACCGAAGACGCCAACGCCCCGCTCGAAAGCCGCATACCAGACACTGTACGAGAGGCCATCAGACTCCGCAGAATACGCATTCATTGTCCAGTACCATATGCTCCCAAATTCTTCATTAAACGATGTTAAATATGACCCGCATGTTTCTCTTGGTGGATACTCCACATATGCAGCATATTCATCTGTTGCCGATCTACAGCCAATATCCGTACTAGCTCTTAGTAAATCACTAACATTCACGAGTCCTACATTCCCTGTCCACTGGTACATCTTCTCTCCGGCTATATTCTTTTCTATACTATCATTTCCACTTTCATCTAAACGCTGTACACTACCAATATTAAAGGCATGACTTTGTACTTGTGTTTTTGCTGTTTCATTTAATGTTGGATAGTATGTATTATTTAAATATTCTTTGATACTGGAATCCTCTGTTACTGTTCCACTATACTTTCCATCTGGTGTTTGGAATGTTCCACTGACTGCTGCGAATACTCCACATCCATAGTAAGGACGTGTACAATATGTATTATTTTCTGTTAAACGATGGTTTCTTTCATCAAATGCCATTGTGGTGTAATTAGCATTCTGTGGTAATACTTCATCTCTAATTATTTTATATGTTCCATCACTTTCTTTTGATATGATTCTCCACAATTCATCATTGAACTGAATATAGTTATTTGGATTACTTCCTCTATAGACATATCTTCCAGGTTCGTATTGATCTTGATATAATCCATCTCCACTTGTGACTACTTCTACATCTTGTCCACCCATGCTTGGATCATTACTTGGTGTTGGACTTGGTATCTCTGATTCATCTCTCTGTTCATAGGTTAGTGTAATTTCTATTTCTTTTGACATATTTGTTTCACTAAAGTCTACACTTGCATCCCAATATACTCTTACTTGGAATGTTTTCTTCTCTCCTGCTAATAGTCCATCATTTACTTTGATATTTTGTAACTCTACTTTAATTGGTAGTGGCAACTGACTATTTGCTTCATCCACTCCATTGATGGCTGTTAACATGGCATCCAAGTCTCCTTGGTTTTCTACTACCACATCATA
>CALVQD010000025.1 GCA_944355255.1 uncultured Bacilli bacterium | reverse complement strand
CAAAGTAAAATTATTGTTAATAGTCTTTTTATTTTAAAAAAAGTATAGTATAATGAAAATGTAAGGATGCTTTATTTTAACCAAATTACGAAGCTTACAATCCTTACTTTTTTTATGGAAAAATGATATAATATAAGTGGTTAAAATAAAGAAAGTAAGTGATAAAATGATAACTATAAATAAAAATATTCAAAGTGAAATCTTAATGACTACTATGGAAGAGCTTGTCCCTGCAGACAGTTTATTCCGAAAAATAGATAGATACATTGATTTCACTTTTATTTATGATGAAGTAAGAGATTTATATTGTGAAAATAATGGTAGACCTAGTATTGATCCAGTAGTTTTATTTAAACTTATTTTTATTCAGGCATTAGATGGAATTAAATCAATGAGAAAAACTTGTGAAAAAATAAAAGTAGATGCAGAATATAGATGGTTTTTAGGAATACCATTTGGACAAGAAACACCTCACTTTTCAACATTTAGTAAAAATTATGAAAGAAGATTTAAAGGAACAAATATATTTGAAAAAATATTTATAAATATTGTAATGCAAGCTCAAAAATATGGAATGTTAGATGATGAATTTTTTATGGATTCAACACACAGAAAAGCGAATGCAAACAAAAATAAATATGAAGATAAATTAATAAAGCAAATAAAAAAGAGGAAATTAGATTTAGAGAAAGAAATCAATGAAGAGAGAACAAGAATTGGAAAAAAACCATTTGAATTCAAAGATGAAATTGAAAAGAAACATATTAAAGTAAGTACAACAGATCCAGAAAGTGGATATTATCATCAAGATAATAAAGAAAAAGGATTTATGTATTTAGAACATAGAACAGTAAATGGAAAATGTAATATAATAACAGATGCATATGTTACCAGAGGAAATATACATGATTCGGTAGTTTGTACAGAACGGTTAAAATATCAAAGAGAAAAATTAAAATTAGGTATCAATAAGATAGGATTGGACTCAGGATATGATACATACGAAATCAAAAAATATTTTGAAGATAATAATATTTTTGGTATACATTAAATTTAAAAAGATTTCACCAAGTGGTTTTAAAACATTCGCATCTTCTTTCAAAATAATCCCTAAAATACATCCGATGATAATAGAACATAATAAAATAATAGGAAATAGATAGGGTCTTAATTTCTTCATAATAACCTCCTTACAAAATTATATGTGAAGGATGTAGAAATTTGACACAAATTAACTTTTATGTTAGGATATCCGCAATTAAAGGGGGAGAGAAGAATGCAATTTAAAAGTAGTGTATCAAAAGAAGAATATTTAAAAAGAATCAATGGGGAGAATGTTTCAAAGAAACAAGAAACATCTGAAGAAATCAAAAAAGAAAAGCAAAGTGATCAATTCGATTGGGATGGCTTGTTTCAAAGTTTAAACACAGAGAAAGATAATTCGAAAGAGCAATGTGTGATAGATGCAGATTATAAAGAAACAGAAATCGCAAACGAAACGAAAGATACGGAAACTGTTCAAGAGGAAGAAAAAACAGTACCAGAAGAAAATCGTCTAGGGCGTTTCGCAAAACAAATTTTTTCTACAAAACATGGAAAAGTTACAGTATATGCTGATGATTTAGTAGAAAAACATTACGATGGTAAGAGAGGGGCAAAAAGAACATTTGCACTTGCAGTTGGGTCCCTTGCTACTTTCTTATTTATTTCTACTGATTGGATTAGAGCACTTTCATTTATTTCTACTTGTGGAAGTACTTATCGCTTATTAAAAAAATATGAGATGGTAGATAGAGACAATACATGTGATATGTTAAATTATGTAGTGCAACATGAAAATCAAAAGAAATTAACAAGATAGTCAAATGATTATCTTGTTTTTTTTTTATTTTTTGGGGACATATTTCTAATATCAGGATATAACAGATGTAATGCAATCGATAGTTCTGGAAAACATATTGCTTCGCCGATTCACTATTCTGGTAAAAAAATTTGCACGCACTTCTATGATTGTAGGTAATGCTTTAAAGCCAAACCCAAGAGGTATTGAAAACATTACCAATTGTACTAGAAATAGATACGCAAAATAACGTGTATTCGTATTATCAGTTAAAAGAGTAGCTCTTGCATTGGAATTATAAAACATTTGATTTTAAATATATGATATAATACTGAATAGGTGATATTATAGGGAACGAGTTGGTAGTAGGGATATGAACGAAAGATGGGAGACAGTCCAAGAATTATATAAAAAGTTTGGTATAAATACTTCTTTTTATACTTGAAATGGAATTGATCGTGATCCGCGGTCAGCATACCAAGATGTTTTGTCATAACTAGAGTCATTAGTAAAGAAGAAAAAAATAATAGGAAAGATCAAGAAATTTTTGTCAATTTTTTGATGAGATGAGTAAAGGATTGGATATCTATTTTCAAGAAGAAAATTGTAAAATATTATAAGAAAGAGGGAGAAAAATAATGAAATTTTATGAAATACTAGTTGAAAAGGGAAAAGAAGAAGGCATCATTAAAAACGTTGTAGGAGCAATTATAGTGAGTGAAAATAATGAAGTTTTAATAATGTCTAGAAAAGAAGATGACTTTATGGGCGGTATTGATGAACTTCCAAGTGGTAATATGGAAAGTGGTGAAACGATATATGAAGCATTAATTAGAGAGGTAAAAGAAGAAACGAATCTTGATATAGAAAAAGTTACTTCATACATAAATAGTTTTGATTATGTTTCAGGAAGTGGTAAAAAGGCTAGACAGTTTAATTTTGCTGTAACGGTAAAGTCAACAGATACTATAAAGTTAACAGAGCATGATAGTTATAAATGGTTATCTATAGATGAGGCACGAAAGAATGCCAAAATAACGGATGAGGTAAAATTTGCATTAGAAATATATTACTTTAATTTTATTCAAGAAAAAATTCAATAAGTGGTTTTAAGATATTGGCATTTATGGACACATTTTTTCGTTCTCGCATATATTATGGTGAGGGGTGATATTGTGGCCACATATAAAGAAATTGTAACGAAAGCTGTCATAGGAAAAGGAAAGAAATATTTTAAGAATAGTTATTCTTTAAAACCAGCAGATAGACCTTCTAATGTGCTTGGCTGTTGGGTAATTAATCATCAATTTAAAGGATATAAATCAGGAGAAAATGTCGGTGTTGATGGTTCTTTTGATGTAAATATATGGTATTCTTATGAAAATGACAGTAAAACAACAGTTGTCAATAAAAAAATTGAATATAATGAAGCATTTCATGTAAAGACAAAAGAAAATACAAGTTTAACAGGAGATACAGATATTATTGTAAGGTCTTTAAAACAACCATCTTGTAGTAATGTTCAAATCGATAATGAAGGTATGATTCATTTTGATATTGAAAAAGAATTAGGGGTGGAACTTGTAGGAGAAACAAAAGTAAAGATTGCAATTGAAGATGATGAAGAACCATGGGAAGAATTAGATGATGAACCAACCGAAGAAGTGATGCAAGATATCGACAATCAGGTAAATGAAAATTATATTGATGAAAACACCAATGCATAATTGGTGTTTTTTTGTATATATTGTACTGTTAACCAAAAATAGTTGACAACGAAAAAAGATTATGTTAGAATGTTTACAGATTGGAGGGAGTACTATGGCAGTAAAATTAAGATTAAAAAGAATGGGTGCTAAGAAAAAACCATTTTATCGTGTTGTAATAGCAGATTCTAGAGCAAAAAGAGATGGAAAAGTAATCGCAGAAGTTGGAACTTATAATCCATTAAAAAATCCTGCTGAAATTAAATTAAATAAAGAAGAAATCATGAAATGGTTAAGTAATGGAGCAGAACCTACTGATACTGTAAGAAGCATCTTAAGTAAAGAAGGAATTTTAAAAGAATTCCACGAATCAAAAGCAAAGAAAGCAAACTAATTTGGATTTCGTACCACTTACTGAATTTTTAGTAAAATCAGTTGTAAAAGAACCAGATATGGTTCGTGTAAAAGCTTTTGATGACGAAGAAAATAAAGTTGTAATCGAAGTATTAGTAAGTCAAGAAGATATGGGGCGTGTCATTGGAAAAAAAGGAGCAATTGCAAATGCAATTCGCACCATTGTACAAGCTTCTAGCTATATTCATGATAATCAATTCGTAACGATTAATATTGATTCTTTTTAAATGAGTTAGGTTTTCCTAACTCGTTTTTAAAATAGTATGGTAAAATAGAAATAGAATGAGAAAGGAAAATGAAATGAAAAAAGGAACAAAAAAAGAAAAACAAAAAATTGAAAATGCACGATCTATGAAATTTGCTTTTTTGACAATTGTCATTATTTTTGTGTTGTATTTTTTTATTCCCGAAGAACAGCAACAAGAACTGCAAGAAGTACTTCCATCTGTTCATAAGACAGAAACAATTACATTAACAGATGACTTAAAAGAAGAGTATGAAACTTGGATGAAATCGATGCAAACTAGTTTAGGAGCAATTACAACTACTACAATGAGAGATGTAACGGATAGTAATAAGCTAAAATTTATCATCATTCATTTGAAAAACAATGATAGTTCGAAAACGACGACATTAGAGAATCATCCAGAAATGACTTGTGTTGCAAAAGAAGAAGCAAAAAATCAACTTTCTCGTTATTTCGCAAATGCATTTTCCGATACTTCAATTCCTACATATGTCGAAGGAACAAGCTATCAAACACCATTTCAAACAGATACATCGTATTGTTATCAAATTACCGAAGATGATACAAGTATTACACTACCGACAACATTAAATAGTATGACATTAGATCAAACGACAAATCTTTATACCATTACATTTATGGATGATGGTGGAAGTACGATTTTAACGATGACTTTGAAACTACTCAATAATCAAAAATTAATACAAGGATTGTCTTATCTATAAAACGGATTCTCCGTTTTTTTTATAAAATTAGTTGAACGAATGTTCGCTGTTTGATATAATAAAATTACAACAACTGTAAATGATTCAAATATGATAGAATAAATAGAGAAAGGTGTGTTGCTATGACAAAGTTAATCCTTGCATCTAAAGAAGAAAAGCATCGTATTTTACTAAAAAAAGAACAAGAAAATAGATTAGAAGATTTTAAATTTATCTCTATATCTGATTTGATAGAGATGTTTTATGGTACTTACCATGAAGCATATTTATTAGAAATGCAAAAAAGAGGATATTTACCAAGTGTTGCCAATGATTTAAAAGAAATTTTATGGCATGTTAAAGATTCTAAAGTTATAAAAGTAAAACAACTATATCGATTAAAACAGGAATTATTAGAACATAAAATCATGATTCCATCCACATATCAGAAAGCTTATTTAAAAAAACAAGAGTTATTGATTTGTGGAGAAATGAAATATCAAATACCAACTCATATGTTACAAGATTTAGAACAAGAACAAGTATCTATCACATATCAAGAAGAGCATATTGCAACGATACCGATTCACTATACAGAATTTTCGGATGTTAGAGATGAAATCAGTGCTATTTGTTTTGAAATTTTAAAGAAATATAAAGCACAAATTCCACTTGATCAGATACATATTTGTAATGTTTCTACTGATTATTTAGGATTTTGTATTCATTTATTAGAATTATTTCAAATTCCATATTCAGTAAAAGAACAAGTATCTATTTATTCATTGTCATTGATTCAAGAGTTTTTAAAAAGAATTGAAGTATTGGAAGGCAGCCATAAACAATTAGAAGATATTATATCATCCATTATTGTAAAAAATGAAGTAGAACAAAATGCACTAGAAAAACTTGCTAATGTATATGGAAAATATAGACATTGTGATACATCGATTCAAGATTTTTTACCTGTTTTAGTCTATGAATTAAAACATGTTTATTTGAATCCTGTCCGTGAAAAAAATGCAGTAACGATTGATACTTCTTTAGAAAATTATGGAATAAATGATTTTTATTTTATTGTCAATTTTAATCAAGAAACGATGCCACCAGTATCTCTTGATCTAGATTATATTAATGATGAAGAAAAAAGAATGATTGGCATGATGGATACAACAACGAAAAATGAACGTAATAAACAAAAAGTAATTTCTTATTTTTTGAGACAAGAGAATATTTGGATTGGTTATGCAAAAGGAAGTTCTTTTTCTAATTTTGAACGTTCTCCTTTATTAGAAGAAATAGAACAACAAAGACAGGTAGAAAGAAATATTGGTGAAGAGATATATCAAAATCAAGCATATAATCGCTATTTATTAGCTTGTAGTTTAGATACTTATTATAAATATCAAGAAAAAAATCAAGATTTTCACAAATTGTTTAAACACACCTTTATTGATGATTATCAGTCTTATCAAAATCAATATCAGGGGATCAATGAAACATATTTAAAAGAGTATTTAAAAGGAGAAATGACATTATCTTATTCTTCGATGGATACTTTCTTTCACTGTCCTTTCCGTTTTTATTTAAAACATATTTTAAAAGTCCCAGAAAAACAGACAAGTAAAGCAACAATCATCGGAACGTTTTTTCACGAAGTATTATCTAAACTGTATCAAGAAGAAGAGATTGATACTTGTATTGAGGCTTCTATTCATGAGATTGAAGCAATTACAAAAGAAGAACAATTTTATCTAGAAAAATATAAAAAAGAATTAAAAGAAATTTGTATTTATTTAAAGAAAGAATTAGAGCGTACTGAATTTGATGCAAAGTATTTTGAAAAGGAATTTGTAATAGATTTGGATGAAAATATAAAAATTCGTTTTATGGGTGTTATTGATAAAATTATGACTTTTGAAGATGAAGAAAATACTTATGTAATTGTGATTGATTATAAAACTGGAAATACAAAATTAGATTATAATAAAGTAATTTATGGGTTAGATATGCAATTACTGGTTTATTTATACTTTTTAAAACACCATCCAATATTTACAGAAATGAAAGTAGCAGGATTTTACTTACAACATATCCTACCAGCTGTTATGAACTATGATGAAAAGAAGAGTTATGCATTGCAAAGAGAACAGTTTTATCAATTAGATGGATATACGAGAAATCAAATTTCATTACTACATCATTTAGATCAAAACTATTTAGATGGTGGAATGGTAAGAAGTTTACGTGTGACCAAAAACAATACTTTTTATTCAACTGCTAAAGTGATCGATGATGAAACATTAAATAAATTATTAGAAATTGTCGATCAAAATATTCATACTGTCGTAAAAGCAATTCAACGTGCTGATTTTAAAATCGCACCAATCCAAATTGGCAATGAGAAAAAGGAAGATGCGACAGGTTGTATGTATTGTCAATATTATGATATTTGCTTTAAAAAAGCCAATGATTATAGAACAGTAAAGGAATATAAAAACTTAGAATTTTTAGATGTTTGAGAACCTATGTATAATCTTAATTTTAAAGTGTTCAAAGCTGAACATTTTAGACAACAAGTAGAAAATAAAGAATCATAGAAGAGGTGAAAACGATGAAACAAAAACCAGTAAACAGTACATGGACGGATGGACAATGGGATGCAATTGCTTCCAGAGATACTTCTATTTTAGTGAGTGCTGGAGCAGGAAGTGGTAAAACAGCTGTCTTAACAGAACGTATTTTAGAAATACTAAAAGAAGGACATTCTATTTTAGATTTAATTGTTTTGACCTTTACCAATGCTGCAGCCAAAGAAATGAAAGATCGTGTTAAAAAGAAATTATTAGAAGCCATACCAAATGGATATCCAGAATTACAAAAAGAATTACAATTACTGGATTTAGCAAGCATTTGTACATTTGATAGTTTTAGTTTAAATCTTGTTAAAAAATATCACTATCTTCTCGGGATTGAGAAAGATGTATCGATTGGTGATGGAATTTTAATTGAATCATTAAAACAAGTGAGTATAGATGAAACTTTCCAAGCGTTTTATGAACAAGATAATCCTGAATTTTTAAAGTTATTAGATACCTTTACTGTAAAAGATGATACAAAAATACGTAAGATTGTTCTAAACCTTGCCAATTCTTTTACAAGTCGTATTCACATTGAACAAGAGTTAGAGGATTGTTATCAAAAATGTAATCGTGAAGAGATTCAAAAACAGTTAGAGCAATATATTGAAGAAATTAAAAATCAAGTAAAAGAAGTAGTAGAAGAAATTAATCAAGATTTAGAAATTGCTCCTGATCCATTGTTACCGATATTAGAACAATTAAAAACAGAAATTGAACCATATCAAAATACATATGAGGAAATTGCTTCTGTCTTTCGAACGATAAAATTACCATCTTTACCACGTTCTAAAGAGATCGATGATGATATCAAAGATAAGATGAAAGAGATTTATCAAGATATCAAAAAACAGATTCAAGAAATTACAAGTCTTTGTGTTTATCCAGATCAGGAATCATACATCGAAGAAGTATTAAAAACAAAAGAGACAATTGGTATTTTAAAAGATATATTAAAAGTTTACTTCGAGAAATTATTGATGAAGAAAAAGAAACAAAATATATATGAATTTCATGACATTGGGCGTTTTGCCATTCAACTTTTAGAAGAACATGAAGATATTAGAACTTATTATCAGAGTCATATTTATGAGATTATGATTGACGAGTATCAAGATACCAATGATATTGGAACTTATTTTGTATCGATGATTGAAAATCATAATGTTTATACAGTAGGGGATGTAAAACAATCTATTTATCGTTTTAGAAATGCCAATCCTAACATATTTATGAATAAGTTTTATCGCTATCAAAAAAATGATGGAGGAAAATTAATTACACTTTCTAAAAATTTTCGTTCTAGAAAAGAAGTAGTTGATGCGATTAATTTTATTTTCCAAGCCGTGATGGATGAGAAAGTAGGGGGAGTTCATTATTTCAATCAAGAAGAAATGATTTTTGGAAATCTATCTTATGAGAAAGTGAAAGATAAGAATACAAATTATGAGATTGAAGTATTAGACTATACTTATAAAGAAAGTGAAGAAGCCAAACGATATCGTAAGGAAGAAATCGAAGCATTTATGATTGCTCAAGATATTAAAAAGCGAATTGCCAATCATGAAATGATTCAAGATAAAGGAAAACTTCGTCCAGTTACTTATTCTGACTTTGCTATTTTACAAGACCGTAAAACGAATTTTGATCTATATAAAACAATTTTTACTTATTTAGGAATTCCTATTACCATTCATAAAGAAGAAGCATTTTATGCGTCTGATGTTATTTATACGATCAAAAGTATCATTCAATTAATTGATTGTATAGTAAGAAGAAAAGATACCAAAGAAGCTGTTCTTCATCCTTTTCTATCCTTTTCTCGTTCTTTTTTAGGAGGAGTGAGTGATGATAGTATCTTTCGTTTGTTAAATCGCTCTAAACATGAGGGAAAAACGATATTTCAATGTATGCAAGAAGAAAGTGATTTTATGATCTTGCATGAGAAATTAAACTATCTTGCAAATTATTCTAAAACACATACGATATCTTCTTTGATGAGAGAGATTTATCACACATTTCAAATTTTTGATACAGTCATTCAATTAGGAGAAGTAGAGTTAAATAGTGATAAGTTGATATTTCTTTTAAATCTTTCTAAAACATTAGAACAAAATGGTTATGATTTAAAAAAATTTGCGACTTATTTTGAATTATTAGATACTAATACTTTAGATGTTAGTTTTGATGTAAAAAAAGAAAGTGATGTAGATGCTGTTAATCTGATGACCATTCATAAATCAAAAGGGTTAGAATTTCCAATTTGTTATTTTTCAGGACTTACAAAATTATTTTCAAAAGCAGATACTAAAGAACGTTTCTTATATCAAAAAGATTTTGGTATGATTGTCCCATATTTTGACGATGGAATTAGAGAAACATTCTATAAAAAATTATTTACATCTAAAAATGATCTAGATGATATTTCAGAAAAAATACGTGTTTTTTATGTTGCTCTTACTAGAGCCAAAGAAAAAATTATTCTAGTTGCTCCATTAAGTGATGCGAATGAGGTAAAACCTTTTGTCCAAATTGTCCCTGATTGCTTACGTAAACATTATAAGAGCTTATACGATATTGTTGTATCTGTTAAAGAATTACTAGCACCATATATAACACATGTTCCATTAGAACAATTAAATCTAACAAAAAAATATGACCAGAATCATTTTGAAGTTTTAGACATGAAAGTAGTTGAACCACTGACAAACCTACTGTCAATCAAAGAAGAAAAAGAAATACTCACACATTCTACATTTTCCCATAAACCAACTAAGATTTCTTTTGAAGATATGGATAAAATGGAAGTGGGTACAAAAATGCATAGTTATTTAGAAATGATGGATTTTCACAATCCTGAAGAAAGTCTGGCATTTTTAAATTTGAATACGTTTGAAGAAAAGAAAATAAGAGCACTATTACAAGTAGATTTTATGAAACATATCAATGATTATCAAGTATTTCATGAGTATGAGTTTATTCATACCACTGATGATGGTGAAAGCAATGGAATTATCGATTTATTATTAGTTGGTGTAAAAGATGCGATTATCGTAGATTATAAATTAAAAGAAATTCATAAAAAAGAATATCAAGAACAAGTAAGAGGTTATATGAATTATATAAAAGAAAAATTACAAATTCCGGTATCCGGATATTTATATTCTATTTTAGATGAAACGTATCTTATAGTAGAACAGTAATGCACTGTTCTTTTTTCTATTAATCAAATAGAATTCTTCTTACTTTTTCAGAAAATAGACAATTTTTAAAATATTTGATATAATGTTTAAGTCTTTTAACATCTGAAAAAAGAAAGGAGAGATTATTTTTGAGTAAAATAAAAATATTTAGTCTTGGTGGATTAAATGAGAATGGAAAAAATATGTATATTGTAGAAGTCGACCAAGATATTTTTGTATTTGATGCCGGGTTAAAAAATGCAGATGATAATATGTTAGGTGTAGATTATATTTTACCTAATTATGATTATTTAAAAGAGAATATCGATCGTGTAAAAGGAATTTTTGTTACACATGGACATGATGAACAATTAGGTGCGATTCCAGATATTTTGAAAGATTTACCAAATTTAAAAATATATGGAACAAAATTTACACTAGAAATTTTAAAAGATGAATTAGATAATTCTGAAATTAAGAATGCGAATTTGATTGAAATTAAGGCCCATCGTAAGATAAACTTTGGAAAAAACAGTGTATTTCCAATTAGTTTAAGTCATTCTGTACCAGATACAGTAGGATATGTTTTAAATACAGATCAAGGAGCTATTGTTTATACTGGTAATTTTATGTTTGATCCTAGTATGGTAGGGAACTATCAAACAGATATTGGAAAACTTGCTTATATTGGAAAAAAAGGTGTTTTATGCTTAATGAGTGA
Organism: uncultured Bacilli bacterium; assembly: GCA_944355255.1. Lineage (GTDB taxonomy): Bacteria > Bacillota_I > Bacilli_A > RF39 > UBA660 > UMGS2016. Next base: position 1,513 of record CALVQD010000025.1, on the reverse strand, counting down.
ATCTTTATATGCACCAAGAAAAGGATTTACTTCTCCACAACATCGTACTGGTTCGTTAATGAATGAAACATTGAATAAATATGAGGGAAGAATTATTTTCCATATTTCTAGTACACAATTGTATCGTATTCAAGAAATCTTCAATTCAATTATGGATACTGATAGAAACTTAGTAATTATGGGAAGACATCTAGAACACTTAATTCATACAGCGATTGATCAAAACTATATTTCATTTGATAAATCACGTATTCAAAATTTAAAACATTTGAATGATAAAAATATTTTAGTACTTGTATCAGATGAAAGAGAAAAACCATATTCGAATATTAAGCGTATCTTAAGAGGATATGATAAGTTCTTAAAATTAACGGAAAAGGATACTGTTGTTTTCGCATCTCCTGTATATGAGGGAATGGAAAGAACCGTTGCGAAAATCTTTGATGATATTTCTAAAATTGGTGCTAACTTCGTAGAAGTATCTGGAAAGAAATATCTAGATCAACATGCTTCTTCAGAAGATTTAATGATGATGATTTCATTAATGTTACCAAAATATTATTTTCCAGTCATTGGAGAGTATCGCCATCAAGTAGAAAATGCTAAGATCGCATTACAAGTTGGTATGAAAGAAGAAAATATTTTACTAAAATTAAATGGTCAGATCGCTACATTTATCGATGGAAAATTAGTAGATAAAAATGAATCTGTTAAAGTGGATGATATTTTAGTAGATGGTAAGACTGCTGGAGATGTAGGGGAATTAGTATTAAAAGACCGTGAACTATTAAGTGACAATGGAATTGTTATTGTAAGTGCTACCATTGATCGTACGACAAAACAAGTTTTAGCAGGCCCAGAAATTTTAACCCGTGGATTTATTTATGTAAAAGATAATATTGATTTAATTAAAGAAGCTGAAAAGATTTCTTTAGAAGTAATCAATGAAAATACAAAGCCAAACTTTATTGAATTTAATAAGATTAAATCTGGTATTCGTGATAAGTTAGGAAAATACTTATATCAAGAGACAGAATGTAAGCCAATGATTTTAATTGTTGTTCAAGAAGTTTAAAGCAATAGAACATGCTATTGCTTTTTGTTTTGTTATAACTGTATATGATACGATAAGTCTTTGAGAAGTATTTGAAATGTGTTATAATACACAAGGAAGTTGGTGATAAAATGAAACTACCAAATTTAATGGAAGCAAAAAAGCGTACCAATGAAAAGGTAAAAACAAAGACGAATGAATATATTGTGACTCATGAATTACAACATTTAGGAGAAGGGTTATTTTACTATGTAAAGACATATGGTTGTCAGATGAATGAACATGATAGTGAGAATATTGAGGCGTTACTTGAGTTTTTGGGATTTACTAAGGTGGATGATTATACTGCTGCGGATTTGGTGCTTTTAAATACTTGCTCTATCCGTGAGAATGCACATAATAAGGCTTTTGGTATGCTTGGTAGACTTAAGCATTTAAAACAGGAGAAAAAAGATTTAA
>CALVQD010000024.1 GCA_944355255.1 uncultured Bacilli bacterium | reverse complement strand
TTTTCTTTCATTCCTTTTGATAAAGTTTTTAATTTATCATCTGGATTAATATCTAATTTTTTTAATAATTCATAGGCAACATCTTCACGAAAATCTTCGTAGAAATCTTTAAAATATTGAATTACTTCTTTTATTTTCATATTGAAATTTAAATATGTTCTCTCTGGTAAATAAGAAATAATCTTCTTTGTTTCAACTCCTGGATGATTTCCTTGAATTAAAATTTCACCAGAGTTCGGAACTAATAAGTCATTTAATAACTTAATCAATGTTGTTTTACCACTTCCATTTGGTCCTAACAAACCGATGATTTTTCCTTTTTCAATGGTTAGATTGACATCATCTAACGCAACTTTGACACCATATTTTTTGGTTACATGTTTGCATTCTACTAAACTCATTTTTTCTCCTCTTTTCTGATATAATCAATTACTTGTTTTAATGGTATGCCAATTTCATTCATTTCTGTTAGAAAAGTATGAATTCTCTCATGGGCTAATACTAATTTTCCTTCTTCTATTTTCTTTTGATCTTCCGTTACATATCGACCACTCGTACGTTTGGTATAGACAAATCCTTTTGTTTCCAATTCTTGTAATGCTCGTTGCATCGTATTGGGATTTACACCACTCTCTTCTGCTAGTTCCCTTACAGATGGAAGCTTACTACCTGGTGGATAAGTACCGTTGATAATCCATATTTCTAGTTTTTCTACAAGTTGTTTATAGATTGGTTTATCATTATCAAATTGCCACAAACACATCACCTCACTTGTATTAATTAGCTAATACAGTTATACAACTTTTTATCACAGATGTCAAGCACTTCATAAAAAAAAGTATCTGATAGATACTTAAATAAAAAGATTGAGAAGATGAGATATGATAAAACAAGTCATAATTGCAATACTTGTTGTTAGAAGTATTGTAAATAACATCCATTTTAGACTCCCAGTTTCTTTTTTTATTGTAAGACAGGTAGTAGAACATGGAAAATGTAATAGTGAAAAAAGAATTGTGCAAATTGCAGTTGTGATAGTCCATCCATTGTCTACTAATATTTGTTTTAATAGTGATAGATTGCTAATATCTGTCATACTTGTTTTCGATAAATAAATCATGATCATGATGGGAACGACAATCTCGTTGGCTGGAAATCCTAATATAAAAGCCATCAAGATGACACCATCTAAGCCAATCATACGAGCAAATGGATCTATAAAATCAGCACATATTTGAATGATAGATACACCATCTATAGTTAAGTTCGTAAGAAGCCATATCACAATTCCTGCTGGAAGTGCAACTGTAATTGCTCTTCCTAGCACAAATAAAGTACGATTAAAAAGAGAATGAATTAGTACTTTACCAATTTGTGGTTTACGAAATGGTGGTAATTCCAAAACAAAAGAAGATGGCATTCCTTTCAATATTGTATTTGAAAGTCCATTTGATACAATCAAGGTCATAAGAATTCCAAATAGAATAATTCCAGTTAAAATCAATGCATTAGAGATAGAATTTTGTAATCCTGGTCTAAATCCAACAAAAAACATAGTAATGATAGAAACCATAGTAGGAAATCTACCATTACATGGTACAAAATTATTTGTGATAATGGCGATAAGCCGTTCTCGTGGAGAATCTATAATACGAGTGCCAGTGACACCTACAGCATTACATCCGAATCCCATACACATCGTTAAAGCTTGTTTCCCACAGGCTTTACATTTGGCGAATTGTTTATCTAATTGAAATGCAATTCGGGGTAAAAGCCCAAAGTCTTCTAGTAATGTAAATAATGGGAAGAAAATAGCCATTGGTGGTAACATGACTGATATAACCCAAGTTACTGTTTGATAAGCACCGTCAATCATAATTCCTGTTATCCAAGATGGGAAAGAGAACAATTCAAAACCGTATCTTAACCATTGTTCTAACCAAGAAAAAAATTGAAATAATAACTGAGATGGATAATTAGCACCTACCATTGTAATCCAAAAGATAAGAAATAAAAAAGCTAACATAATTGGAATTCCAGTCCAAGGACTTTTCAATATCTTTTCTAATGTCTGGTGTTTTTTCATGTTTGATTGAGGATTATGAACTACTTTTTGGCAAATTGTTTCAGCATGGTGAATGATTGTTTTTGCAGTATCATTTTTTAAAAAATGATATAAAATTCCAGATTGTTTTAATTGTTCTCGTTGTTCAATAATGATACTAGAGAGTGCTGGATGAGCTTCTAAGCGAAAATTGGTTACTTCTTCTAAACGATTTAATATATCTTGATCATTTTCTATCATCTTTAGGGCAAAAAAACGTGTGGATAAATTCTTGGGGAAAAATGGAGTTAAATGGTTCTCTACTTTTACAATAGCATCTTCTATTTGTTCTTTATACTTAGTTTGAATAGATTCTTTTATTGGAGTTTTTCCCATTTCTTCGATTTGTTTTACTAATTCATTAAGACCGATTTTATCTCGAGCACAAGTTCCGATTACAGGAACTTGTAATTCTGTGGATAATTGTTCTAAATCAATTTCTATTCCTCTTTTTTTCGCTTCATCTAATAAATTGACACAAACGACGACTTGGTCAGTTACTTCTAATATTTGTAATACGAGATTTAAATTTCTTTCTAAACACAATGCATCACATACAACAATAATCGCGTCATAATGATCAAAGCAGATAAAATCTCTGGCATGTTCTTCTTCTTTGGAATGTGTGATTAAAGAATAAGTACCAGGTAAATCATAGATTTTATAATTCGTATCATGATATCCGTAATATCCATAAGCATTTTCAACAGTCTTTCCCGTCCAATTTCCTGTATGTTGTTTTAAACCTGTTAGTTCATTAAAAATAGTACTTTTTCCAACATTGGGATTTCCAGCTAAACCAATGATTTTTTCTTGTGTATTCTTTTTTTGATACCCCTGTTTATAATACATCTTCATGATTGCCTCTTATTATATAAATTTTTTTCGCATCCTTTTTTCTAAGTGCTATAACAGCACCACGAATAAAATATGCAGTTGGATCTTTCAAATAACTACGATATAAACTTGTTACTTTTGTTCCTTCTACAAGTCCAATATCAATGAAACGACGGGTCATATTATCATCTGTTTCTATTTTCTTTACAATTGCACTCTCTCCTACAGAAAGTTCGTCTAATGTCATACTTTCACCTAATTTCATTTTATCTAGTTTATTATATGTATAAAAAAAAGAATGGGAAGTGAAATATCCCATTCAAAATACCAATGTGTCTAATTTTAATTTTGTAAACAATTCATTTTCCTCTGTTTTTTCTTCTTGTATCAGAGAAAAGAAACCTGGATTATTTCCTGTATGTTCAAAAAACCAATCGATAATATCTTTATATTCTCTAAAATCTTCTTGTTTAAATGATTCTATTAAAAAATCTAATAGATTAATTCGAAGATGATACTTTGTATAAATAATACCAGATTCTGGAAGATATTCTTCTAATTCATTCATACATTCTCTTACACTTTTTTTCTCATGGCAAAAAGAGATTTGTTTTGATAATAAGGTATCTCCTAAAAATTCAGTAAATTCCCATGTAGCTATATTTCCAGTTCCTGGTAAATATACTTTTCCGGCATTTCCACGAATTTCTTTTCTATATATATCAGAATATAGTATTTTCTTTTTTGTAAAATAAGTATCTACTATATCTTCTAAAAATAGATACGCTTGAATACGAATACCACCACGTTTTAAAAATGTTCCATCTGGCTGCATAAAACGAATAAAGTTTAAATATAAAATATTTTGAATACTTTGATATCTCCCATCATCTGTTTCAAAATAATTTGGAGTAATTGATATATTCAAATTTTGAACAAAATCTAAATTACTTGTTACATCTTGTTGTTCATATAATTTAAACTTTTCTATTGTATCTAAATTAAAGCACAACTTTTTTGAAGAGATGTGATAATGGTCTAATTTCATTTGAATTTGTTCCATTAAATTATCAAAATAATATGGATTATCTTTTAAGTAATTTGTAATAAAATGTGGTAATGTTTTTAATATTTCTTCTAATGCATCACTGTGATAAGAAGGAGTTGTAAGATATTGATTGATTTCCTTGATCATTTTTGGAATCAAAGTACGATAGGTTTCTAATTTGTCAGAAGTAGAGATTGGTACTATTTTTTTTACCTCAATAAAATAGTAAGCCATATCGCGTAATGCTTCTTTGTCATTCAAAATACGATTTAATGTTTCATTCGTAATCGTATCATAAAAAAGACGGGCTCTTAAGTCATTGTATGATTCTGCTTCATATTCTGGTTCATCTCCATAGCCAATCCATGGATCAACTCTACCTACTAACATTGGAGGCTTTATAGTTCTTTTCATCACTTCTGGGTAATCTCTTTCAAACTCTTTTAATATTTGAATATAATCCAAAAGATGAAAAGTATCGGTATAAATAATAATTTTATCATCTCTCGCAATTTGACTGGTATCAAATTTCAAATTATATAATAATGATCTTTCATCAAATTTTTCTAATAAGCGACGAATAATAAAATCAATATCACTATTTTTACAATTCAAATAAAGACGATGATTAACAGGGACAACTAACCCTTTCTTACAATTTATTTTACGACTTTCTAAATGGCACCATTTACTATTTTGGATTCCTAATATTTCTTGAAAGAAGTATTGTGATACTACTTTATCTCGTTTCATCTCCTCATAATTAGAAATATCTTTTAGCGCCTGGTATAAAGTAACTAGTTCTTCTTTTTTATATGTAAGATCTATAGGAAATTTCAATGTTTTTTTACTAAGAGAAGAAATACTTTTACGCCATTTTTGAAAAATATCCTCATACAGCTTCTTTTGTTCCTCTTGATTTCTTTGATCTTGTGAATGATGATCAGGATTTAATAGAGAAGCATAAAAATCATGATATGAAAGTGGTTTTTCTAATACGTAAAAATCTATCATTTTTCTTAAATAATCAGAATCTAATTGTTCTATCTTTATTGTCTCATAAAGTTCCGTATATTTTCCCATATGATCACCTTAATTATTATACCATACTTTATTTTAATAAAAAAAGATGTACGAATACATCTTTTAGTCTAAAATATTTTTCAAAACAATTGTTTTTGTTCTTGACATTTCTTTTAATGTAGTAGAAATACCTTCGTTTCCGATTCCACTGTGTTTCCATCCACCGAATGGCATTTCAGCAGCACGATAGAAACTTGCTCCATTGATAACTGCTCCACCACATTCTAATGCATTACAAACTTTGAAAGCCATCTTCATATCTTCTGTGAATACGCATCCACAAAGACCATAGTTAGATTGGTTTGCAATTTCAATGGCTTCTTCTACTGTATCAAATCCAATGACTGGGATAACAGGTCCAAAAATTTCCATATCTTTTGCTACTTCCATATCTCTTGTTACATTATCAAGAATTGTTGGTTCATAGAAAGCACCATTACGATGTCCTCCACATACAATCGTAGCTCCTGCAGCAACTGTTTCGTTTACTTGTTGTTCTACTCCAATTGCAGCTTTTTCACTAATTAAGCATCCGATTTCTGTTTCTGGATCTAATGGGTTACCAACTTTCATAGAAGCAATTTTTGCTTTCATTTTATCGATAAATTCTTGTTTTCTACTGTTATGAATTAAAAATCTCTTACTAGCACAACATACTTGTCCTGTATTGTAAAGTCTTCCCCATACAGTTTCTTCAATGGCTTTATCCATATCTCCATCTTCTAAGAATAAGAAAGCATCATTTCCGCCTAATTCAAGCATAACGTGAGATAAGTTTTGACTTGCAGTTTTCATTGTTTCCATACCAACTTTTGTACTTCCTGTTAAACTAATTAAGTGTACTCCAGGATGTGCAGAAAGAGCATTTCCACATACTTCTCCACTACCAGATAAAATATTGATTACTCCATCTGGAATTCCTGCAATTTTTAATAGTTCACAGTATTTATGTAATGTAAGTGGATTTGTACTTGATGGTTTTACAATAACTGCATTTCCCATAACAAGTGCAGATGGTACTTTTTGACCAAATAAATCACATGGGAAGTTAAATGGAATAATACATGCGACAACACCAAGTGGTTCTTGTTGTGTAATTTGAATTGTTTTTTCTTGTCCTGCTTCTGTTCCGGCAGGGATTACATTTCCATACATGTGTTTTGCTTTTTCAACATATCCGTATGCAAATGTTCTTGTATTTCCAATTTCAGCACGTGCTTCACGAATTGGTTTTCCTGTTTCTTTACAAAGTAGCGTTGCTAAATCTTCTGCATTTTCTTCTACTAAATCAGCAAATTTTTCAATAATTCTTCCACGTTCATGTAGTGGCACTTTTGCCCATGCTTTTTGTGCTTCTACAGCTTTTTTTACACAAGCATCTACATCTTCTGCAGTTGCATTTGGAACTGTATCCAAAAGTTCATTGGTAGCAGGGTTATATACTTCAATTACTGCTCCATTACTTGCGTCTTTAAATTCTCCAGCAACTAAGTTCTTCATAGATTCCTCCTTTTATTCTTCACTCATACCTGTGAATGATAACATTAATCCTCCACAGCTATTTGCACTGTGATCACGGTATCCGTATTCTCCGAATGTGAAAATAGTAATAAATGGTACTCCATTTGCTTCTTTTACTAATTGTTTATGAACTTCGTCAATACGATCTCCAATTCCTAATTTTCTTCCACCACAGTGTACTAAGAAATATCCAGCAGCTTTTTTCTTTCCTAATTCATTGTTAACTGCTTTTAGAGCATTTCCAGTAGAGTTAATTAATTCATCTACTGTAGCTTCCATTAACATAGCACATGTTCCTACTGCTAAATGGTTCCCTACATTAATCTTATGATCATCTGTTGATGACATAGGGTGACGAATTAGAGTCACATTTCCGATTGGATCTTTTACTCCAAGTGGATTTAAGATAGAAGCAGCCAGTAAGTTACCTCCAGCAACTTCATCTTCTTTCTTTCCTGTCCAATCCATGTATTTTTCTAATGATGGTACTCCATCGATTTCTGCGATTGTTCTCTTTCCTTCAATTTTGTTAATGATACCGTATTTACCAGTTTCATTATAAGCACCTGTATATTCTGTTACAAATTTCTTATTTGTATAGAAGAATACAACAGCTACTCCATCGCTAAATACTTTATCATTGCAGAAGATTGACCATTTTCCTTCTACTGTATCATCAGCTGCACTACCACCAAAGAATGGTACACGTCCGATTACATCTTGAATTCCTTTTAAATAGTCTTCTTCTTCTTTTGGACTTGCTACCATGTAGAAATAAGATGGTACTTTTGTACTACCTGCATTTTTTACTGCTTCTACAGCAACTTGACGTCCAATTTGTCTTGCATCTGTTCCTGCCTCATGACAAGCTACTCCAACTGTTAAGTCTGGATCATCGAACATCATCATTCCAGAGAATCCATCTTCTGATGAAATAATTCCATCTGGAACCATCACTGCTCCACTACTTGTACATCCAACAACTGGAGCACTAGTAACACTTTTTACTCCCTTCATAATATCGTTTTGATCTTGTAATACAGAAGTAAATAAAAGTCCTACTTTTGGGCTCATCCCTTCGCTAGCCATCTTTGCTGTCGCTTCACCTGAAGCATAAGCGTCTTTTAAAACACTATAACCAACTTTTGTCTTTAACATATTAGCTCCCTTCTTTTTAGGATGTGGATAGAATCATGCATATTCTACCTATTTTCCTAATTTTATTATAACACAAGAAAAGAAATTAAGAAACGATTCGTCCTTAATTTCTTTTGTTTTACATTTTTTTACTCAACTGTTACCGACTTTGCTAAATTACGAGGATGATCGATATCCAAATCAAGTGATTTTGCAACCTGATAACTTAGTAATTGAAATGGAATGATGGTAATGATTGGTTGAAATAGAGCTCCTACATCAGGCACAATAATCTTTTCGTCTACATCGATTTCTTGATCTACTGTATCTAGTGTTGTCAAAATCACATAAGCCCCTCTTGCTTTTACTTCCATTAAATTACTTTTTGTTTTCTCATATGTATTTTTATCTGTTGCAATCGCAAAGACAGGTGTCCCTTTTTCTACTAAAGAAATGGTACCATGTTTCAATTCCCCTGCCGCATAAGCACTACTATTTAAATAAGATACTTCTTTTAATTTTAAAGAAGCTTCTAAAGATAATGCATAATCACTTTGACGACCGATAAAAAAGTTCATTGGTTTTGAAATAATATTTGAAATCCATGAGAAATGTTCAAAGTTTTTGAAACATGGCTGGATGACTTGTAACATTTTTCGTTTTCCTTCTTGATATTGTTCTTCTAATGATACTGTCCAAGTATTCTTTGCTTTCATCCACTCTCTTAAAATGACAATAAAAAGGGCAATTTGACTACTATATCCTTTGGTTGTTGCAACTGCTCTTTCTTCTCCAGCTCTCATATAATATACATAATCTGTCAATCTTGACAATGTAGAATTGTAAACGTTGACAATTGCTAAACTGTCAATGTGCATTTCTTTTATTTTCTTGGCACAGTGAATCGTATCTGCCGTCTCACCAGATTGAGAAACAAAAATTACTAATGTATGTTCATCTGCTAAAATTGGTTGATAACGATATTCACTTGCGTATTCAATTTCTACGGGAAAATGTGCAAAATGAGCAAATAAATTTTTCCCAACACATCCGGCATGATAAGCACTACCACAAGCGACAATTTGAATTTTATTGTACTTACAGTAATCCGGTATAGAATGTATTTCTTTGGTTTCATAAAATGTCAACAAATTAGTAAGTACTTCTGGTATATCGTAAATTTCTTTATGCATATAGCAGTCATATCCTTCTTTATTTGACAAAATATCTTGCTCATCTAACACTTCTAATTTCTTTTCTACTTCTTTTCCGTCTTTATAAATATGCCATGCGTTCTTACCAATGATTCCATATTCAAAATCATCTAATAATACATACTTTTTTGTAAATTCACGAAATGCCTGATAATCACTTGCGACAAACATCTCACCCATTCCCACTCCTATTAATAAAGGAGAGTCTTTCTTCATAACATATAAATGTTCTTTATCATCCTCATTAAAACAAACAATCGCATAAGATCCTTCTACTTTACTCATTGTATATTCTATTGCTTTTTTCATATCTTGATATTTTTCAAATGCATCATTTAAAAGTGCGACAAATACTTCTGTATCCGTATCTGAAACAAATGAAATACCTTTTTCTTCTAATTCTTTTTTTAATGCATTCATATTTTCAATAATTCCATTATGAACCGCAACAATTTTACCATGTCTATGTGGATGGGCATTGATCTCATTGGCTTCTCCATGTGTAGCCCATCTTGTATGACCAATTCCCATTTCTGTCAATAAGTTCCGATCTACACTTTTTTCTAAACAGTTTAATTTTCCAGATTTTTTAATTAATTGAATTTGATTTTGATCTAAATATGCGATACCAGCCGAGTCATATCCACGATATTCAAGACGTTCTAGTCCTTTTAATAATACATTGATGGTTTTTTCTTTACTACCAATGTATCCAACAATTCCGCACATATAACCTTCCTTTCGTGGTGTAATATATGTTTTGTTGTAATTTTGATTTTACTTTTTGTCATATATTTTACGATGACCACTCACCGTAGTAGAATCCGCCGAATCTTTCGATACTACTAATCCTCGTCAACCTATTTGGTTCAGGCGCTAATTAAAATCTTACTCCTTTCTCGATTTTAATTTTCTATTTCATTATATACAATTTTGATAGTTTTGACAAATAAATACATAATTTTCTATTTTAGACAATATTGTAATAGTAAGAAAAAACATGTATAATTGGTGATATAGAAATATGGTGTTAGTATGAAGAATGTAGAAATTATTTTTCTCATGTTTATGATATATTCATTTTTAGGGTGGATCGTTGATATCGTGGGAAATTTTTTATCAAAAAAACAAATTGTAAACCGTGGATTCTTTATTGGACCTTACTGTCCTATTTATGGATTTGGAGCATTATTTATTACCTTTTTCTTACACTTAATTCCAGTTCAAAATTATTTGTTTGTATTTATTTCTTGCATACTTATCTGTTCTTTTTTAGAATACATGACAAGTTATGTATTAGAAAAATTATTTCATGCTAGATGGTGGGATTATTCCAATGAAATGGTTAATATAAATGGAAGAATTTGTTTAAAGACAATGATTCCATTTGGATTGTTGGGAATTTTAATTTTTTATGTTACGAACCCATTTTTTCTTTATTTTCTTTCACAAATTTCAGAAAATATATTAACAATTATATGTGTTATTCTAGTAACCGTATTCCTCATTGATATGATTTTATCATTCCAAGTACTAATTCACTTTAGAACTTTAATTGCTAGCTCAAAAGCAAAAGATAAAACAGATGATATTCGTAATATTATGAAAGACAAAATTAAAAAACACCGTCGTATTCATTTAAGATTATTAAATGCTTATCCATTAATATCTAAAAGAGTCAATTCTTTTTTTAAGAAAATAAAATTATAAAAAAACCATACATTTTTGTATGGTTTTATTGTATAAAAGCTCAGGGTAGAAGAAAAGCCGGATACTCCAGCTTTCAATTCATTATGGTGGCTCCGAATGGAATCGAACCATCGACACAGGGATTTTCAGTCCCTTGCTCTACCGACTGAGCTACAGAGCCAAATGGCGGTCCCGACGAGAATCGAACTCGCGATCTTCTGCGTGACAGGC
>CALVQD010000023.1 GCA_944355255.1 uncultured Bacilli bacterium | reverse complement strand
GAATCATACCAATGAGAATGATTCCTAATATTTTTCCAACTTTTTTCCATTTTTTCATTGCCATGCTCCTTATTCTTTTTCCTATTTTTTAGTATTACAGAAAATAGAAAAAATATAAGTGCTTTTTAAAAGTATTGTTCTTGTTTTATCATTTAAAAATACATATAATAAATTTATGGAGGAAGTTATGTGAATGTAAAATTAGAAAATAATGTAGTTGATAGTTTCGATATGGATGGAATACTGTATAATGATCAAAATAAAATTCAGATAGATATATTAAAATCGATTTATCCAATATTAAAAGATAATTATCAGTTTCTATATCAGATAAGTGAAGATGATTTTTTTACTTGGTCTAAAAATATAATGAATGACGAAGATATTAATACTTATGTATTAACAGAAGATCATAATCCCATTGGATATATTCAATATGTTTTACTGGAAAAAGAAATTTGTTTATCAGAAATTCAGATTGATAAGAAACATCAAGTAGATAAGAAAACATTTAAAAATTTGATGAGAGATTTTGTCATCTTATCAGATTTAAAAGAACAAGATATAGTTTATATTAATATTCATCCAAAAAATAAGAAATCACAAGAAGTGTTTACTGGAATTGGTTTTCGAAAAATAAAAGATCATAGATATGAAATCACAGGTGAAAAATTAATGGAAAAATTTTTAAAAAGTGTAACAACATTGTAAAAATATTGCTTCACTTTTAAGAGTTTTTCTATTTTTTTTATTTCATAAAAAATATAAGTGCTTTTTTTATATAGTTATGTTATAATGTCTACGTTTAAAGGTGTGTGGTTTTTTGGCGAAAATAAAATTAAATGCAAAAGTTATCAATCAAAGTGAAAAAAATACTTTTTCTTATCACGGAGATGGATTATTGTTAAAAAATAAAATTGTATATTATGAGAATGATATATGTGTCACACTTGCGAAACAGGAGAATATAGTAAAATTGGTTAGAAAACATAAAGAATATGAATTAGAAATGACATTTCGAAAAGGATATAAGACAGAAGTGGTTCATAATTCATTGAAAGAATCTTTGAAAACTTATTTACAAGTAGAAACAAACGTGTTAGAATGGGAAAACGACAGGGTTAGAATCGATTATAGGTTATATCCTACAAATGAATTATTTTCATATCAGTTGAAATTTGAGGTGATAGAATGATTACAGAAAAATTAGGAAAATTACTAACAAATGTTGCGCAAACATGTGGTTATGATGATACATTTACTGTCATTTTATCGAATCGTCCTGAACTTTGTGATTATCAAAGTGATACTGCTTTTCAGTTAGCAAAGAAATATCACAAAGCTCCTATGATGATTGGTACAGAAATTGTAGATGCTTTAAAAAAGATTGACAATTTTGAATCGTATTTTAAAGAAGTATCATTTGCAGCGCCAGGTTTTATTAATATGTCTTTGAGTGATTCTTTTATTAAAGAAAAATTAGTAGATATGATGAATCATGAGAAGTTTCATTTAAAACAACCAGAACAAGTAAAAACATTTGTGCTTGATTATGGTGGACCAAATGTGGCAAAACCGCTTCACGTAGGACATATGCGTACTGCGATTGTAGGAGAGAGTATTAAACGTATTATTAATTATGTTGGTCATAAAACGATTAGTGATGTTCATTTAGGCGATTATGGATTACAAATTGGGCAAGTAATTTATGGTGTTTTACAGGATCAAAAAGATATCAAAGATATTACATTAGAATATTTAGAAGAAATTTATCCAAAGATGAGTGCTCTTTGTAAAGAAGATGATGAGATTAAAGAAAAGTGTGCAGCGATTACGAAAAGCTTACAAGATGGGGAACTAACGTATCAAGAATTATGGAAAGTAATTTTAGAGATTAGTGGAAATGATATTAAACGTTTATATCGTTATTTGGATGTTTCTTTTGACCTATGGCAAGGAGAAAGCGATGCTTATAAGTATATTGCTCCAACAGAGGAAATTCTTCATGAGAAGGGTCTTATTGAGGACAGTGAAGGTGCGAAAGTAGTAGAAGTAAAAAAAGAAGAAGATACAAAAGAAGTACCACCACTGATTTGGCAAAAGAGTAATGGTGCGTATCTTTATGGAACAACTGATCTCGCAACTATCTATGAACGTGAACATAGATTTCATCCAGATTACATTTGTTATGTAGTAGATAATCGCCAAAATCTTCATTTTGAACAGGTGTTCCGTGTTGCGAAAAAAGCAGGATTAACAGGTGCGAATTTAGAATTCTTAGGTTATGGAACAGTAAATGGAGAAGATGGAAAACCATATAAAACAAGAAGTGGAAACACACCAAAATTAGATGGTTTATTTGAACAGACAAAAGAGATATTCTTATCTAAAAAAGAAGAAAATAAAGAAAAAGATGAAGAAGATATCCGTAAAATTGTAAATGCAATATTAAAATTTGCAGATTTACAAAATAGTCGTGAAAGAGATTATATCTTCGATATTCATAAATTTTCTAATACGGTAGGAAAAACAGGACCATATATCTTATATACTTATTTAAGAATTGATAAAATATTAAAACAAGAGAACATACCAACAGAATTATCTTCTAAAATTTATAATGAAGTAGATCGTAATTTACGTTTAAAATTGTTAGAATTGGATAAAGTAATTCTAGCAGCTTTCCAAGATAGAAAACCAAATTATATTGCTGATTATATCTATCAACTATCTGATTTAGCCAATTCATTCTATCAAAATAATCACATTGCAAACTTAGAAGATAAAAACAAGAAAAATGATTGGTTATATATACTAACACTTACGAATAAAGTGTTACAAGAAATGTTATTTCTAATTGGAATAGAAATACCAACTTTTATGTAAATCATGTATGGAGGGAATTATGAAATTAAAAAACATGCCAAAAGAAGAATTAGAATTAATGTCTTATACAGATTTGACTGAAATGTTATTAAAAGAAAATAAAAAACCAATGAATACACCAACCGTATTTCACAAGATTTGTGATTTACTAGGGTATGGTGATGATGAATACGCTTCTAAGATAGGAGATTATTATACATCTCTTACAATCGATAAACGCTTTGTTTTATTAGAAAATAACGAATGGGATCTAAGAGATCACCATAGTATTAATCTTTCTTTAGAGGAAGATGATGATGAAGATGAAGAAATGATTGATGAAGAAGAAGAGATGGAAGAACCAGAAGAAGAGGAAGAAAATATCGATGAAGTCAATACAGATGAAGAATTAGAAGTTGATGACGATGATGACATTGATGAATTAAATATTATTTCTGATGAAGAAGAGGAAATGGAATAGCCAACTTTATGGCTATTTTTTGTTATAGCGTCGAAAAACACTGATTTTATAAGGAATTTATGCGAAAAATGTTGCAATTATGTAAAAATAATGATATTCTTAGAATGTAAGCAAGATAGCTTAACATAATAGGAGGTAGAACATAATGACAAAAGCAAATTTAATCGATTACATTGCAGAAGAAACAGGATTAACAAAAGCTGATGCTACTCGTGCTTTAGATGCAATGATGAGCGGAATTGTGAAAGGATTAAAAGAAGAAGGAAAAGTAACTTTAACTGGATTCTGTACTTTTAATGCAGTTCACAAAGATGCAAAAGTTGGACGTAATCCAAGAACTGGAGAAGCTGTTCAAATTCCTGCAAGAGTTGCTGCTGTTATCAAAGCTGGTTCTAAATTAAAAGACGCTTTAAACTAAAAGGCATTACGCCTTTTTTTATTACTTATTTATGACGCAATTACAAAAAGCAATTTTACTGTTAAAAGAGATAAAGCAGCACAATCATCAAGCATATATTGTCGGTGGATTTGTAAGAGATTATTTAAGAGGAATTCAAAATCCAGATATTGATATTTGTACAAGTATGGATCTTGATTTATTAAAACAATATTTTAAAGTGAAAGAAGAACATTATGGTTCTACCATTTTAATGTTTTATGGAAGTTATTTTGAAGTTACTACATTTCGTAGAGAAATTGGAAGTAAACAAAATCGTTATCCCGAAAAAATTATTTATACAGATAATTTAGAAGAAGATTTAAAACGTCGCGATTTTCGTATGAATGCGATTTGTATGAATGAAAAAAGAGAAATTATTGATCCTTTAGGTGGAAAAGATGATGTAAAAAGAAAGCAAATTGTATGTATTGGAGATCCAATTAAAAGATTAGAAGAAGATGCTCTTCGCATTTTAAGAGCAATTCGCTTTGCAACAACATTAAATTTTTCACTAGATTCTTCTTTATCAGATGCAATTATTCAAAAAAGAGATTTATTAAAAGCAATATCATACCAACGAAAAAAAGAAGAGTTAAATCGTATATTTTCATCATCACGTGCAATTCAAGGAAGAACATTACTAATAGAACATCAATTATTAGATGTTTTAGAAATTCCTAATTTAAAAAATGCAGTATTCTATTCCCATCCATTATTGATATGGATGCAATTAGGAGTGGATGAAATTTATCCATTTACAAAAGAAGAAAAGAAACAAATGAAATATTTTAGAAAATGTATGGAAGAACCATGGAATTTATATCGAATTTATGAATCGGATTTACAAACTGCAATTTTGATTGGCATGATGAAAGGAAAAGGAAAAGAAGAAATTAAAATATTAAAAAATAATCTTCCCATTCAGAATCGCCAAGATATTAAAATTACAAGTGATGAGTTACAACAATTTATACCAGTGGAAAAAATCTCATACAATTATAAAAAAATAGAACAAGCAATTTTAACTGGAAAATTAAAAAATAAAAAAACAGATATTATAGAATGGCTCAAAAAACAAAAATAATTTCTATACACAATGTCAAAACTTTAGTATAATAAAAAGCAGGTGATGGTTATGATGGATAAAATCATTGAATTATTAAAACAGTCAACTGGAACATTTCCGTTACTATTATTACATCATTATAAAGATTTAAAATTATCTGATTCAGAATTTATTTTGTTAATCGAATTATTAAACACAGATTTAGAGTTTAATCCAAAAAAGGTTAGTCAAGATTTAAAGATGGATATGAATGATGTTCTAGAACAGATAAATGGTTTAGTAGACAAAGGTATTTTAAAGATAGAAATTCGCAAAGTAAGAAATTTACGTTCAGAATATATTAATTTAGATGAACTTTATGAGAAATTAGCTTTCTTTATTGTAAATGAAGAAGATGCAAAAGAAAGTGAGAATATTTTTGATATTTTTGAAAGAGAATTTGGTCGTACATTATCACCGATGGAATACGAAATTATTCAAAGCTGGTGTGGTGGTGAATTCAGTCAAGAATTAATTGTACTAGCACTGAAAGAAGCCACTTATAATGGTGCGAATAATTTAAGATATATTGATAAAATTTTATATGATTGGAAGAAAAAGGGAATTAAAACGAAAGAGGATGTGGAAAAGCAAAAGAATGAATTCCATAAAAAGAAAGAGTTACAAACAAAAGAATTGTTTGATTATGATTGGTTAAATGAACAAGAAGATACAAATAATTAGTGATTATTTAGATGAATTATATCCAAATCCTCGTTGTGAATTAAATTATACAAAAGATTATGAATTATTACTTGCTGTCATGTTAAGTGCACAAACAACAGATAAAAGAGTCAATCAAGTAACTAGTGTTTTATTTCAGAAATATCCTACATTACAAGCTCTAGAAAAAGCAGATATCAAAGATATTGAACAAATTATAAAACCAATAGGAACTTATACGAAAAAAGCGAAAAATGTTCATGAAATTGCTACACATTTGTTAAAAGAACAAAATGGAATCGTTCCAAATGATCGCGAGTACTTAGAAACTCTTCCGGGAGTTGGTAGGAAGACAACCAATGTCGTACTTAGTAATTTATATGATGCGAAATGTATTGCTGTGGATACACATGTAGCTCGTGTTAGTGTTCGTTTAGGATTAGCACGAAAAAATGATGATGTAAGAACGATTGAAAATAAGTTGACTAAGAAATTTCCAAAAGAAAATTTAGGAAGATTACATCATCAATTAGTACTATTTGGAAGATATCATTGTAAAGCAAGAGGGCCAGAGTGTCTAAGTTGTAAATTGTATGATATATGTAGATCACAGGAAAAGAAAAAAGTATCATAATAGATACTTTTTTTATAATTTAAAATCATTTGTAATATCATCGTTCATATCTTTTCCATCAAAATAATTTTTCACTTTATAATGAAGTAAGAATGCTAATATGACAGATGGAAAAGAACGAACTAATTTATTATAAGTTGTAACAATGTTATTGTAATATTCTCTACAAGCATAGATTTCTGCTTCAGATTCGTTTAATGAAATTTCTATTTTTAGGTATGCTTCACATGTTTTTAATGAGTCGTATTTTTCTTTATACTGATGGAATTCATTGATACCATCATATAGTTTTCGATCGAGATCGAAGTTAGATAATTTACGAGAACGCAATTTTACAATCTCTTCTAGTACTTCTTCTTTCTCATCTAAATCAGCATTTGTTTTAATAATATGAATTGATTTATTGAGTAAATCGAAACGTTTTCTAAGTACAGAATCAATATTTGCTTCGGCTTCATTTAAACGAATAAAACAGTTCTGAAATTTGTTATAACACTGAATACAAAGTATTAATAAAATACAAACTATAATACAAATCACAAGAAAAAACATAAATACGTTCATACTATCACCAAGAATATTATAGCAAATTTCAGATTACTTGACTAGTATATTCTAATTTGGAATAAATTCTGGACTGTAATTAATTTTCTCATAGAATTTAAAATAGTCAATATAAATGGTAAGAAGTAAATACCATTCTCCATTGGTAGGATTACTAATAATAATGTGATCACGACCTGCTTGTTCTACAATTCCTGAGAATTTAAGATCACGCCATTCATTAGAGTCTGGAAATGTCATGTAGACATCTACTTTTTTTCCTTTATTTAATCTTAAAATATTTTCAATATATGATTGTTCCATTGGAAAATCACCTGTCATCGTAGGAACTGTTTGTTGATTTGGAATATTTCCGTTTCCAGTAAATATTGGAGCTCCGGTAAAATTACTACTATTATTTGTTCCTGGAAAAAAACTATTTTGATTCATATTTATTCAACCCTTTCTAATAAACGATATGCGAAATTATGTCAAATATGTAAAAAGTTGATTTCAAATGGATAGAGATATGATATAATGCTTATGTTAGGAAGGGGTAAAAAATGAAAGTAACCGTCGGTGTTTCAGCACATCATGTTCATTTAACAAAAGAGGATTTAGAAATTCTTTTTGGAGAAGGATATGAATTAACTATCAATAGAAAAATCAATCAACCTGGTCAATATGCAAGTAATGAATTTGTAACGATACGTACTGAAAAAAGTGAACTTGCACATATTCGTATTTTAGGACCAGTCCGTTCATATACACAAGTAGAATTATCAAAAACAGATTATATTAAATTAGGATTAGATGCGCCAATTAGAGAATCGGGAGAAGTAGAAAAGAGTGCCAAAGTAACGATTATCGGACCAAAAGGAATGATAGAAAGAGAAGCTGGTATTATCGCAACACGTCATATTCACGTTCCAGTAGAAGATGCTGAAAAATTAGGATTAGCAGGACATGATTATGTCAGTGTAAAAGTTCCTGGTCCAAAAGGTGGTATTATGTATCACGTATCATTACGTATTGCTCCTAATTCTTATTATGAAATGCATATTGATACAGATGATGCCAATGCTTTTC
>CALVQD010000022.1 GCA_944355255.1 uncultured Bacilli bacterium | reverse complement strand
CTCTTAAACAATTACTTTCTTTAGGTCTTACATCTGATGAACTTATTAGTTTAGTAAATCAGAATGCCAAAATCGAATAGTTAAATTTTTGACTTAACTTGGGGTAAGGGGAAGTCTGCCCTTTTTTTGTATTTTTCTTAAAATAAATTTAGTTTTATTTTTCAGATTATAATCTCCTCATGATTAGTATAACACAAACTTTCAGAAAAAGTAAATCTACATGTGTTTTCCTTTATTTTCAGTACTTTTTATGATAGAATGGAAAAAGGAGGTGAGAAAATGTTTAAGAAATTAAATATTTTAGACGAAAGTGATAAACACCTAAGAATGAAGAGTAAAGAAGTCACATTTCCGCTATCAAAAGAAGATAAACAAACCATTCAACAAATTATTAAACATTTAACATATAGTCAAATTGAGGAGTATGCAGAAAAATATGACTTACGCCCTGGAATGGGACTAGCCTTCCCTCAGCTGGGTAAAAATATAAGAATTATTGTAATCGTTCATGAAGTAGATGATGAAGTATTCGATAACTATGTAGTGATTAATCCTGTGATTGTTTCACACTCTGAAGAGATGATTGCGGCAGAAGTTGGTGAAGGATGTTTAAGTGTAAATCGCGAAGTGGAAGGACATGTCGCAAGATACGCTCGTGTTACAGTAGAAGGATATGACGAGAAAGGAAATAAAATTAAGGTTCGTGCCAGAGAAGATTTGGCCCTTGCCTTTCAACATGAAATTGACCACTTAGATGGTATTTTATTCTATGATAGAATTAATAAAGATCATCCCTTCTATTCAGAAGATGAGATTCGATTAATATAATAAAAAGGAGAAAGCTATGAGAACAAGAACAAAATTTGTGTTACTAATTGTAATTGCCTGTGCATTATCGATTTTTATTTATGAGAGTATTGAAAGTGTACAACCAGTAGAAACATCTGAAGATATTTTAGTTTATCAAGAAAACTTAGAAAAAAATTATACAACTACTGAAGAAAATACAATTGATAATCCAAAAATTATTGTCAATCCCTATGAAATATCACCGTTAACCGCACTGATTATGTTTGAGACAAAAGATTTAACTGCTCCTACAGTAACCATTGTCGGAAAAGATGAGAATACAACCTATAAAAAAACATTTACACCAAATAAAAAGCATATCTTACCAATTTATGGATTATACCCTGATACAGAAAATGAAGTAATTATCACACTAAATGGAAAAGATTATACATTTCATATAAAAACAGATAAATTACCAGATGACTTTGTACTACCTACGGATGTAACTGCTAATAAAGATGAATTAGATCAAGAATTATATTTTGTGACACCATCCTCTTCTGGATATACAGCAGCATATGATGTCAATGGTGATGTACGTTGGTATTTGACAGAGAATATGATATGGGATATTCAAAGATTACAAAATGGAAATATTATGTTAAGTAGTAATCGTTTAATCAATCCACCCTACTATACAACAGGATTAGTAGAAATAGATTTAACTGGAAAAATTTATTATGAATATGTTTTACCAGGAGGATATCATCACGATGTCTTTGAATTAGAAAATGGAAACTTATTAGTTGCAAGTGATAATTTTGAAAGTGGTACAGTAGAAGATTATATTGTAGAAATTGAAAGAGATACTGGAAATATTGTCAAAGAAATTGATTTAAAAGATATTTTGCCTACTGACCAGGGAAGAAACCAAATGGCTACTGATTATGATTGGTTCCATAATAATGCAGTTTGGTATGATCGTGAAACCAACTCTATTACACTATCTGGTAGACATCAAGATGCAGTGGTTAATATTGACTATAACAGTTTAGAACTAAATTGGATTATCGGTAGTTCAGATGGATGGGACGAATCATATCAAGAATATTTCTTAACACCAACTGGAGATGATTTTGAGTGGCAATGGGCACAACATGCTTCTATGATTCTACCAAATGGAGATGTATTTATTTTTGATAATGGAAATAATCGTTCTAAAACAGAAGAAAATAGTATTTCTGCAAGTGATAACTACTCTAGAGGTGTTATTTATCGTATTAATCAAGTAGATCAAACGATTTCTCAAGTATGGCAATACGGAAAAGAAAGAGGTAGTGAATTCTACTCTCCATATATTTCTGATGTAGACTATTTAGATGAAAATCACTATTTAATCCATTCTGGAGGGATTAATACTGTAGATGGAGAACCAGGAAATGAACCTGCCGGATTAGAAAATGCAGATTCTCTAAATTCTATTACAACAGAAATAAAAGACGATAAAGTCATCTTTGAAATGGATTTACCAACGAATTTATATCGTGCCGAAAAAATGGATTTGTATGCGAATAATATATTAAAATTAGGAGCTGGTAAAAGACTTGGAAGTATGGGTGAAACAACACAAGATGGAACAACAAAAAGCGTATTATTCTCTCATAAAATAGATGATGAATATAAAAGTCATGATATTAAAATCACAAAAGAAACAGATCGTTTAGTTGTAACTGGAACTTTTAAAAAAGGCGATGAAGTAGAAATTATCTTAGATAGTATCTTTGATAAAAAATCTTATTTACTCCGAGTATCAAAACATCCATATACTGCAATGTGTGTCGATGTATTTAATGACGAAGAAACGAAAAATGGAATTACTGTTACAAAATATATTAATTCCGAAAACATTAGTGGAAAAAAATATATTTATATAAAGATTAATGGAACGATATATAATACAAATCAATATGTTGTATTTTAAAAAAGAAGGGATTCCCCTTCTTTTCTTTACTGGTTAAAACGCAACAAATATCCATCTGGGTCTTGAATTAGAAATTCTTTGTCATTATAAGTCACACCATTTACCTCGTATTGATTTACCATCAATTCTTTATAAAATAAAACATGACTATCTTTTAATTTTTGAAAATATTCATCTATATTAGACACTGTCATACTTATGTTTATTCCTCTCCCAAAAGGGTATTCTAATATACCTGTATTCCAATTATCATTGATCTGTTCTATCATGATTTGATTGCCTTCTAACTCTAAAAAAACAAACTTATCCTCTACTCTTTCATACATAACTTGAAAGCCAAGCGCAATATAAAATGATTTACTTTTTTCTATATCTGTAACACTCAGTTCTGGTATCAATTGATTAAACTTCATGATTTCACCTCAATATCATTATAAAACAAAAAGCTACTCATGTAGCTATTTATTCATAAATATGATCGCGATCATATTCTAAGATTTGACCATCACTTGCTTGAATTTTATAATCGTATTCATATTTCCCATACTGAAAATCTATTTCATAAACAATACGTTGATCATCTTCCTCTTTTTCAACACGTAGTCTTTGTACATCGGATTCTTTTACATTTGCATCTGTAAAAGCAATATTCTTGGCTTCTTGTTCCGTAACTTCTGTACTTGAACTAGGACTTGGTGTCGACTGTGTTGTAGTATTTTCCTGATTGGTTGTATTCTCTGCATTTTGTTTTCTGTAATCAGTTTGTACAACACTTCCCTTTTTGGCATCAATTTTAAATTCGTATTCTTGATTTTGATAGTAAATATCTACCTCATATAGTCCAGAATCGATATCTAAATCAATATTTTCATAGAAAATATCATCTGAATTAGCATTTATATAATTAGAAATATTTGATTTTACATCTGCTTTACTAATATAAGTAACTTTAAAATAGATAAATATTCCAAGTAAAATACATAAGATGATAGCCAGAATTATTACAACAATTTTCATTTGCTTATTCATATTTCACCTATTATCTTTCTAATCCCATTTTCTTTTTCATCTCGATATATTTATTTTTTGCAATCTCTTTTGATTTAGTAATTCCCTCATCAAGAATAAGATCTAATTCATCACTGTTTAATAATTCATGATAACGTTCTTGAATTGGTATAAGTGTTTCTACTACAATATCGGCAATTTTCTTTTTAAATGTTCCATAATTTTGACCTTCAAATTCTTTTTCTATTTCTTCGATTGTTTTATTAGAAAGGGCCGAATAAATATTCATCAAGTTAGAAATTCCCGGTTTATTTACTTCATCAAAGTGAACGTTCATTTCTGAATCAGTCGTTGCTCCCATAATTTTTTTGCGAATACTTTTTTCATCATCTAAAAGGGCAATCACTCCATTTGGATTTTCTTCTGACTTACTCATCTTTTTAGAAGGATCTTTCAAATCCTTGATCTTAATCCCTACCTCTGAAATCAATGGTTCAGGTATGACAAAAGTATCTCCATATACTTTATTAAAACGAATCGCAATATCACGAGCAAGTTCTACGTGCTGTTTTTGATCAATTCCTACTGGAACGAAATCAATATCTGCATATAAGATGTCAGCAGCCATTAATACTGGATAAGTTAATAATCCAACTGAAAAATTTTTATGTTGCTTTGATTTCTCTTTAAATTGAATCATGCGTGATGCTTCTCCATAATAAGTAGAGCATTCAAGTAACCATGAAATTGCAGGAATATATTCATTTTCTGATTGTAAATAAATCATATTTTTCTTAGGATCAATTCCACATGCGATATAAAGCGCTAAAAAATCTTTAATTCTTCTTCTTAATTCATTCGGATCTTGTGGAACCGTAAGGGCATGTAAATCTGCAACAAATAAATAAGATTCATACTGATCTTGTAGTTTTTGCATTTGTTTAATTGCACCAATATAATTTCCTAATGTTAATTCTCCTGTAGGTTTTAAACCTGTCAATATTTTTTTCATGGTATCTCCTCTTTCTATAATGTCATTTTATCACAGATAAATGTGGGGTGCAATATTCTAATATGAAAAAAGAGTCATGGATGACTCTAATATCAATTATTAAAATATATATTTTTTTATTTCTAAAATATATTTGTTACTTTTGGTCTTTCCTTTTCGCTTACCAATTTGATATTTTCCAAATTTTTTAATGGAAAAAATATCTCCTTCTTTTACAGAAATACTTCCAGTATACATATTTTCATCCAAATAGCGAATCCATTCATCATGAAACAATTCTTTTACTTTACTACGACTATAATTAGTAATTCGACTTACAATACTATCTAATCGATAACTAGTAGCTAAGATAGTTATATCTTCAAACGCTTGTATATAGTTTTCCAAATCATGAAAATGAACTTCTTTTAATGTAATTGAATTTCTCCCTACCTGCCGAAAATTTTCTAAAATATAGTCTTTATATTTAGCATCGATATACATATAATAACGATCTTGAAATTTTAAAAAATCACCTAAAATTTTGGAATCTAATTGCAATGAAAAGAAACTTCCGAGTAGCATCTGATGTGTCAGTGCTGCATTGGTTATGATCTCTAAGACTGCAATTTTAGGGCGTATTTTACTATAGATCTGTCTATCTTTATGTCCAAAATAAGAATATACTTGATAAGAAATATGATTCTTATCAAGTAATTGCTTTAACACTTTTTGTTCTTGCAAATTTAAGAATCCACTACTTTTTCCTCGTTCTACTAGATCCATCTGATGTAAGAGTGAAATATAATCTTTCTTAAGCATGATTTTCCTTCATATCTTCTAATTTAACACTAACAAGTTTACTAACACCAGATTCTTGCATTGTAATTCCATAAAGAACATCTGCATATTCCATTGTTTTCTTTTTATGAGTAATTAATATAAACTGTGTTTTATTTTTTAAACCTTGAATATATTTTCCAAAACTATCTACATTCACTTCATCAAGAGCAGCTTCTACTTCATCTAAAATACAAAATGGAACTGGTCTTGATTTTAAGATAGCAAACAGTAAACTAATTGCTGTAAATGTCTTTTCTCCCCCACTTAAAAGACCAATTGTAGTTAATTTTTTTCCCGGAGGAGAAGCGATAATTTCAATTCCTGTTTCTAGTACATTTTCTTTATCTGTTAATTTTAAAGTAGCATCTCCACCTTTAAATAATTCTTGGAACGTCGTTTTAAAGTTTTCTTTTACTACTTCAAATGTTTTCATAAACTCTTCTTTCATAACAGTATCCATCTCATCAATAATTTCTAATAACACTTGAATTGCCTCTTCTAAATCTTCTTTCTGATGCATTAAAAACTCATAGCGAGTGCTTACTCTTTCATATTCATCGATAGAGCCTAAATTTACTTCTCCTAAGTCTTTCATTTCTCTTTTTAAGTTGGAAATTAATTCTCGCGCTTTTGTAATATCCATCTCTAAATTATAGTGATAACTTGCATATTCATAAGTCATTCCATAATTTTCTGTTAAAGAAGAAAGGAAGTGATCGAGTTTGACATCCATACGATTTAATTCGATTTCAAGTGTTTGAATTTCTTTGTTTTTAGATTGAAAAGCACTGTTTTCTTTTCTAAGAGCAAATTCGAAATCATCTAAACTACTTTTTACTTTTAATTGTTCTTGTTTTAAGTAATTTAACTTTGTTTCTATTTCTTCTTTTTCTTTTACAGCATCATAATAAGCATTCATTGTTCTTTCTTCTTCTTCTGATAATGTATTAGAAAGTACTTGTTCTGTTCTTCTTAATTCTTCTGATCCTTGTAGTTTCCGTGTTTTTAATTGTTCTAATTTATTTTCTTTTTCGTCAATCAATAACGATTTTGAAATTTTTTCCTTTTCTTTTAAATAAATTTTATCAGACAAAACAGATAAATCTTGATCGATACGATTAATTTCTTCTTCGCTTGTTTGTTTTTCATTTTCTAATAAATTTAATGTTGTTTTTTCTTGTTCTAAATCGAATTTATCACGTAATGGATTATTATTATACTTTGTATTACCACCAGTCAATGCTCCTCCTGGTTGTAATAATTCTCCAGTCAGTGTAACGATGCGAAGACGATGATGAAACTTATTAGCGATGACATTCGCATGATCTAATGTATCAACTACTGCAGTAAGTCCCAATAAGTTTTTAAAAATCCCTTCATAAATTGGTGCGTAAGAAATTAATTCAGCAGCAATTCCAATAAATCCCTCTTCCTTTTTCAAACGAGAGAAAATATCTGGATCTAATTCTTTCTTTTGAATGATATTTAATGGGTAAAACGTTGCTCTTCCAAAACGATTCTTCTTTAAATATTCAATCGCTTCTTTGGCAGCTTTTTCGTGATCAACAACAATATAGTTAGAACCAGCTCCTAAAGCAACAGATAAAGCCTCTGTGTAGCGTTTTTCTGTTTCCATCAACTTTGCCACTGCATCGTGAATTCCCTCTAATCTAGGCTCATTTAATACCGTTCTAACAGCCAGTGGTAAAGAAGACGACGTATCAATTGCTTCTTCCAGACTTCTAATCTTTCTCTCTGCCTGTTCTATCTTCTGGTTAAAAGAACGAATCGCTTCATTTTTTTGATTTCTCATCTTTTGTAACTTCTCTTCTTGTCTATTTAATTCATGTTCTTCCTTTAAAGTTACTTGATATTGTTCTTTTTCATATTTCAATTCTTTTTCTAACACATGAATATCAGTATCTAACTGAATTGCCTCTTCTTTTAATAACATAGACTGATTTAAAAGTGCTTGATCATCTACTTCATATTTTTTTCGTTCAGCAATCATTTGCTTTTGTCCATTTAACTTTGTCACCAATGTAGATGCATCTAATAATTCACTTTGTACATTTTCAATCTCTTTTTCAATTTTACCTAAATCATTTTTATATTTTGATATCGTTGCTTCATTTTGTTGATTACTTGTACGAATCGATAGTATTTCTTCATTCAAAGTATCTAACTTTTGTTTAGCTGCTTCATACTTCGTATGAATTTCACGAATATCATGTGTCATAACTGAAATTTCAACTTGTTCTAGTTTTTCTTTTTTCTCTTTATATAGACATGCTTTTTCCTTTTGTTCTTTTAAAGGTTCTACTTGCACTTTTAACTCATCGATAATATCTTTCACACGTTCCATATTATCATTGGTACGATCTAGTTTACGCAGTGCTTCTTCTTTTCTTTTTTTATACTTCAATACTCCTGCTGCTTCTTCAAAAATAACTCTTCTATCTTCTGGTTTACTAGATAATATTTCTTCAATCTTACCTTGTGAAATAATATTAAAACTTTCTTTAGCAACACCAGTATCTAGTAACACTTCAGAAATATCTTTTAAACGACAACGCTCCTGATTTAAAAGATATTCATTGGTTCCATCTTTATAAACTCTTCTTGTTATCGATACTTCATCATATGGAACATTTAAATAATGATCTTGATTATCAAAAATTAATGTCACAGAAGCAACATTCATGGCTTTTCTAGACTTTGAACCAGAGAAGATAACATCTGTCATTTTATCATCCCCACGTAATGATTTGATAGATTGTTCTCCTAATACCCATCTTACTGCATCAACAACATTACTTTTCCCACTTCCATTTGGACCTACAATTCCTGTAATTCCTGGATGAAATTCTAATATTGTTTTATCGGCAAACGACTTAAATCCATGCGCAATAATTTGTTTTAAATACATGTTATCACAACCTTACTGTACTAAATAATCTCCAAGTAATTGAATACCTTGATAAAGAGAATCTCGAATAAAATACAATTTATCAAAAAGAAAACGATTTTTGGCTCCATTCACTTTAACATGAATCAAAATTCCTTCGGAATTTTCTTCAAATGATACATTAACATTTTTATAACGTTGATATCTCTTTTGAAATTCCTCTTTGTCTATTGTAAATTCATCTAGTTTACCAAAGTAGATAATTTCTCCTTTTGTCATATAAATACTATCACGAATAAAATATCTCCAATAACGATCAATCGTGTCAATTCGACAAAGAATTGTATCGATTTTTTTCTTTCCTACTTTTTTTCGTAATTTTTTTAAAGGGATTTTCTTATTTCTCTTTTTCGTTCCATCGATGGGCATCACTTCAATACAATCAAGAAGAGCACATTGTTCTATTCTTTTGTTTTTTTCTAAATCATCTAAAACAAGCTTAGAATCAATTCCCATAGCCATTACAGTCCCACTCAGTTCTTGGGCAATTTCTCTTATTTTCTTTTCATAAATCATATGAATTCTCCTCTAATAGTGTTTTTATTGTATAATGAGCTAGATAAAAACCACAGACAGCCGGAACCGTTACAATTGTTCCTAGTTTCCCATCCAATTTCATAGGTGGTTCCGTACTACATACAACAGGAATTTTCCCTTTTAAACGCTCTTTTTTTACATAATTACGAATCACTTTGGCAATCGGATCATAACAAGTTTTTTTGATATCGATTACTTCTAACTTCGTAGGATCTAATTTATTCGCTGTTCCCATGGATGAAATCAGGGGAATCTTTTGTTCTAAACATCGCTTAATCAAAAGGCATTTAACAGAAATCGTATCACAAGCATCTACGACAAAATCAATCTTTTCTTTAAATAAACAATTTATATTTTCTTCTGTAATTTTTTCTGAAATCGTCGTTACTTGACAAGTTGGTACAATTGACAAAATCCTTTCTTTCCATGCCTCTGTTTTTAGTCTTCCAACAGTATGATAAGTGGCAATCACTTGACGATTGATATTGGTAATATCAACTGTGTCATAATCTACTAAAATAAGATGTCCAATTCCACTACGGACAAGTGCTTCCACTGTATATCCACCAACACCACCTAATCCTAAAACAAGAACTGTTTTTTCTTTTAATAAATTAACTTGATCTCCGATTAAATATTCTAACCTTGAAAACTCCATTCACTTTCACCTACTATTTCATTATACCATAGACCCGTTCATTTCCAAAAGAAAAATAGTCCTAAGACTATCAATAATAATTATAATATACTTTTGGTTTTCCAAGTAGAGTTAAAATGTCCAAAACAACTCCAATCCCACAAAAACCACCTGTCACCATATACAAAAGTCCCATATAATATTTTCTTTCATAAAATTTATGAACACCTAACCATCCTAGAAAGATCGCTAACAAAAGGGTAATCCATTTATAAAAAGGTCCACGCTTTTTTAGTCCGAATAAATTCTCACGCCAATCATGGGTTTCTTCCTCTGTTTCCTTTACTTCCTCTACAACTTTATTTTTCTGATCTATTTTCGCACCACAATATGGACAAATATGTGCATCAACTGGAATTTTTGAAGCACAATTTTTACATAATTTCGTACTCAAAAAAATCCTCCTATCAATATTATAAAAAAAGTCCAAAGGGAACCTCTAATGATCAAAAACCTGATCTCCCAGGTGGGCATCACATGATAAACTTTAGGATCCTTAAATTAATTTAAGTATTCAACACCATCTATCAATTAGATTCCCAATCATTACTTTAGTAGGTTTTTCTAAAATCGGTCCTTATCCTTTAGACAGTTTCATTATATCATACTTTCTATTTTTTTTAAAGTTGATACACGATTCTTTCTTCATTTCACATGCTTTCACATAATTTCAATTATTTGTCATATTCATCTAAAAAATGATGGATTTCATTTCCCTTTTTATATGCGAGTAATGTATTTAAATTAACATTCTTTGTTGCAGTTAATAGATTTAAATCTGCATCTTCGTGAATTTCACACAAATCGTCGACTAATTTTTTTACAACAATCCGTTTTCCATCTCCTTTTTTAGTAACAGAACAAGCACAATCGATAAAGGCAAGATGATTCGTTCGTGCCCACGACTTAATATAATTTTCTTTTACATAGTATAAAGGACGAATTAATTCCATTCCCTCAAAGTGATCACTGTGTAATTTTGGCATCATACTAGAAACTTGTCCATTCCAAATTAAATTTAACAATACTGTTTCTATCACATCATTCATATGATGCCCGAGTGCGATCTTATTACATCCAAGTGATTTTGCTTTATCATAAAGGGCTCCTCTTCTCATACGAGCACATAAATAACACGGATTATCATTTCTTTTTTGACTAGAAGAATCAGCGACTTGAAAAATATTGTTTTGAAAAATAGTCGCATCAATTCCCAATGTCTTTAAATTCTCTTTAATTTGCTTTAAATTTTTTTCTTGATATCCTGGATCCATTACAAGATAAACGAGTTCAAACGGTACTTTTCCATGTTTTTTTAATTCTTCTAAACATTTTGCCAATAACATAGAATCTTTTCCGCCACTAATACAAACAGCGATTTTATCTCCTTCTTTTATGAGTTCAAAGTCGCGAATAGCTTTCATAAATGGGCTCCATATCTTTTTACGATACTTTGTAATAATACTGTGTTCTATCTCTTCTTTTCGATTCATAATATTCACTCCAAACGATATGATTATATCACAAAATATAGAAAAAAAGAAAATGATACAATTGTTCATTTTCTTTATTTTGTCTTTAAAGTTCTCATAGAATTTAAAATTGCTAGAACAGATACTCCAACATCGGCAAATACTGCTTCTAACATATTCGCAACACCAAAGGCACCTAATATTAGAAAAAATATTTTAATACCTATTGCAAATACGATATTTTGTTTCACAATGCGAAGTGTTCTTTTGGAAATGTCAATCGCTTCTCCAATTTTTTCTAAATCATCATCCATAATTACAACATCAGCTGCTTCAATTGCCGCATCACTTCCAAGTCCACCCATTGCAATTCCGACATCAGCTCTCACTAATACTGGGGCATCATTCATTCCATCGCCTACGAATGCTAATGTACCAGTATCATCCTTATTTAACAATTTTTCAACGCGTTTTAATTTATCTTGTGGAAGTAAAGATGCGTAATAAGTATCGATTGGTAATTGGCTTGCAACTCGTTTCGCAGATTCCAAGGAATCACCAGTTAACATTATCATTTTTTGAATCTGTTTTTGACGTAAATTTGTTAAGGCCTCTTTTGCATTTTCTTTGATTTCATCAGAAATAACAAGATAACCCAAATATTGTTTTTCCTTTATAACATAAACAACCGTTCCGTCCTGTATTTGCGGTACTTCTATTTCTAAATCATTCATATAAGCTGCATTTCCAACATAAATATCTTCATTAGAAACGGAAACATGAACACCTTTTCCAGACACCTCTTCAATTTGTTTTACATCCTCTTGTGCAATTACTTTCGTATATTTTTCTTTAATAGAAAGTGCAATCGGATGATTAGAATAAAGTTCTGCTTCTGCCGCATACTTTAATAATTGTTCTTCTGATATCTTATTTGCAACAATCTTCGTAACTTGAAACGTTCCTTTCGTAAGTGTTCCGGTTTTATCAAAGACAATTGTTTTTAACTGTGATAATGATTCTAAATAATTACTTCCTTTTAGTAAAATTCCACGTCTAGAAGCTCCACCAATTCCTCCAAAAAAACCGAGTGGTACAGAAATAACAAGTGCACAGGGACAAGAAATTACAAGAAAAGTAAATGCTCTTTCTAAACAAACTTCAAATGTAAGATGAGGAAACAAGAAAGGTGGAATCACTGCTAATAATATTGCTCCTACTACGACAATTGGCGTATAATAACGAGAAAATTTAGTAATGAAATTTTCTGCTTGCGCTTTTCTACTACTTGCATTTTCTACTAAATCTAATATTTTAGAAGCAGTCGACTCATCAAACTCTTTCGTAACCTCTATTTTTAATAATCCATTTTGATTTACACTACCACTTAAAACAGTATCCTTAACTCTCACATGTATTGGAACAGATTCACCTGTCAATCGAGAGGTATCCAAATAACTTTCTCCTTCTTGTACAATACCATCTAATGGAACTTTTTCTCCGGGTTTTACCACGATGATATCTCCAACTTTCACATCGTCAGGATCCACTTTTGTTAATTTTCCATCCTTTTCCATGTTCGCATAATCTGGTCGAATATCCATTAAACTAGAAATAGAAGTACGGCTTTTTCCGACTGCATAAGATTGAAATAACTCTCCTACTTGATATAAAAACATTACCATAACACTCTCTAAATATTCCCCTAGAAAAATAGCACCTACAGTAGCGAGGCTCATTAAAAAGTTCTCATCAAATAATTGGCCAGATAAAATATGGTTTACTGCCTTATAAAGTACATCATAACCAACAATCAAATAAGCAGAAAAATAAAGGATAAAAGAAAACGATGGATTCACTGGAAGACAAATTGCTCCCACGAGTAATATAACTGATAAAATAATTCGATAAAGTTTTATTTTTAATTTTTGATCCATATTCTCACCTATTTTTCAATAATTTCAACTTCTGGTTCTAATCTATGAATGACATCATTGATCTCATTCATGATTGTATCTTCTCTTGTCTCATCTATTACCAATTTCATTTTTTCACTAAGAAAACTGATTGAAACTTCATTCACACCATCTATTTTTTGAATCGCTTTTTCAAGCTTTGTGGCACATACCGCACAGTCTAAATTTTTTATCATATATCGCTTTTTCATAAATTTCTCCTTTCATTTGAATTATGATTCAACTATCTATTTCCATTATAATTGAATAATTATTCAAATGTCAATAGCGTTTCTTCATTGTTTGACATTTGTTCAACAATTCAATTATAATATATGTATCGAGGTGAGAAAATGAACGAAATTACACCGCACCACATTGAAAATGTTAAAAAAGTGCAACAGGCAATTCCAGATTATAATACGATTACAGATTTATCTGATTTTTTTAAAATTTTAGGAGATAGTACAAGATTACAAATATTAATGGCTTTAGAGCATGCAGAACTCTGTGTCAGTGACATCGCCTATTTATTAAATATGACTGTATCTGCTGTCTCTCATCAATTAAAATCATTAAAGACAGCAAAACTCGTAAAATTAAGAAGAGATGGGAAAAGTATTTACTATGCACTAGATGATGATCATATTAATAAATTACTATCTGTATCTCTTGAACATATTGAAGAAAAATAATCATTACTTGTATTATACCGAAAAACGTGGAATCCATGCGATTTCACGTTTTTTATTGATCCCTTACCTACTAACTGCAATATCTTTACAACATATCTTTTTCTAAAAAAGATACTGTACAAGTAGAAAGCTGTCCTGCATTTATTTTATCAACCTTTTTCGTTTTTCGTTCAAACCAAATTGTATTTACAAATTCCCAAATAGAAAACGTTCCAATAATTGATAAAATTTCGCTTATATATTCCGTATGATTCATGTTTCGAATCAAAAAAGAACATGCCAAAATAATTGATCCAACTACAAATAGTTTCAGTGCTTTCCATGAATTATATTGTAATTCTACTTCCATATCATGTGTAATTAAACCGAATTGATTAGAGATATTTTCAACCAGTTCCTCTTTTTCATCTTTGGTAAATGAGATACCATCGAATTCTAATACAATAGAATATTCATATGGAATATAATAGGCAATTTGTTGAATGTAGGAGATGAATTCTGGATTTAGAACATGATGTTTACGATCGAAAGAAGAATAGATTTCTTCTTTTTTATTGATATGAATTGGAATCACTGCTTTTTCATCTTTAATATAGTGCTGATTCATATATAATTTTGAATCAAAATTTACATTTAAATATCTATTCATTTTACTGATTCTTTGCATTGTTTTACACTCCTATCCTTCTTTTATTATACTATGGAAATACAAAAAAATAAAACATGAAATTTTCATGTTTTACATAACTAGTAAACAAAGTAATACGATAATACCAAGTGCAAGGCGATACCACATAAATACTTTGAAATCATGTGTTTTTAAGTATTTTAATAAGAATTTAATGCAAATGAGACCAGCTAAGAATGAAATGAGAATACCGAGTACAAAAATTCCAATATTGGCGCTAATTAATGCCATCGTTGAATCTTTTAAAAATGTAATTAATACAGCTCCAGCAACGACTGGTGCAGAAAGATAAAACGAAAATTTGGCAGCATCTTCACGATTGATACCTCTAGCACGTGCTGCAGCAATGGTTGTTCCGCTACGAGAAAATCCCGGGATTAATGCGAATACTTGGGCACAACCAATGACAAGTGCATCTAACCAAGTCATTTCGTCAAATCCTTTTTTCTGTTTAAAATAATAATCACATAAATAAATGACAATTCCCATAAAAATAAGTGCACATGCGATTAAAACAAAATTACCACGTAAAGCATTCTCTATTGTTTCTTCAAATAAAATTCCAAAAATAGCTGCGGGAATACAGGCGATTAAAATAAACCACATCATTTTTCCATCTTTGCTCTTTGGTTTTGTAAAACCATTGACTACAATACTTAAGAAATCTTTAAAAAAGAACAAACAAATTGCAAGCAATGTACCTAAATGAAGAGCTATATCAAAAGCCATTGTAATTTCACTCCCCATAGCACTTCCAATTCCAAAAATATCGCGGAAAATAATTAAATGAGCACTGGAAGAAATAGGTAAAAATTCAGCAATTCCTTGAATAATACCTAATATAATAACTTGTAAATATAACATGTTTCTATCACCTCTAAATTTATAAGCGAATTCATTATACCATATTTTATTCTAATTTTATCGAATAATATTCAAGGAAATGAAAAAAATAAGTGTCAACATGTAAAGAAATGATATTTATAAAATATCATTTCTTACTGTAATGTACCATGTAAATCAGTACATATCGTTTCAAATTCATTTTTACTCATACCCTTTTCTAAAGAAAATGCTTGATATAATTCTTCAGAATTACCAGAGACTTCCATATGAATTCCAGTATCTGTAATTGTTGTGATTGATCCGGGATACAGTTCTCCAAATGTATCAGCATAAGTGTTATTTTGTTTTAATTCATTGATATCTGATGTTGTATATGTATCATCAAATGGTATGTCCATGGTTGCATCTATTTTAGAAAGTTTATTTCCAGTAAAACGAGCTGTTGTTGTAGTTGTTGTATCCATATCGCCAATTACCGCATGATAACTACACTGTAACGTTTCAGCACCGATAATTCCAAATGCACGTAATACAAAATATCCAATTACTACAACTACAATTACAATTGCCACTAAAAAAATAAGACGGTTGTTTTTTTGTGGTTGATATGCATGATAAGTTCCATTTGATGCACTTCCGTAATTCAAATTTTGTTGATTATTTTGATCCATATATATTCATCTTCTCCTTTTTATTTTTGTATATTTTATTAATTTTATTTTAACACGAAAAAGAAAGAAGCACAATCTTTTTCACGGACTGTACTTCTCTCTTTACATAATATGAAATTTGCTTATTCTTCAAATTGAGAATTATATAACTTCGCATAAAAGCCATTTTTCTTAAGCAATTCTTCATGATTACCTTGCTCAACAATATCTCCATGATCCATAACTAAGATTAAATCAGCGTTACGAATTGTTGATAAACGGTGAGCAATGATAAAACTTGTTCTATTTTTCATAAGCTCATCCATTGCTTTTTGAATATATTCTTCAGTACGAGTATCAACACTACTCGTTGCTTCATCTAAAATAAGTATTTTTGGATCGGCTAAAATGACACGGGCAATTGTTAATAATTGTTTTTGTCCTTGACTAATATTATTTCCTTCCTCATTAATTACCATATGATAACTATCTGGAAGTGTTTTAATAAAATGATCAGCATGGGCTTCTCGACACGCCGTTTCCACATCTTCAAATGTTGCATCCATTTTTCCATACTTCACATTATCTTCAATTGTTCCTGAGAAAAGCCATGTATCTTGTAACACCATTCCAAACATACGTCTTAGATCTTGACGTTTAAAATCTTTGATGTCATGGCCATCGATTTGAATACTACCTTGGTTTACGTCATAAAAACGCATCAATAATTTTACCATGGTTGTTTTTCCAGCTCCGGTTGGACCTACAATCGCAACCTTCTGACCTTGTTTTACAGTTGCATTAAAGTCTTTGATAATTGTTCTATCTGGATTATATCCGAATTGTACGTGTGAGAATGTGACATTTCCATTTAAATTTTCAGTAGAAACAGGGTGTTCTGTTTCTTTCACTTCTTCTTCCTCATCTAGGAATTCAAACACTCTTTCTGCAGCGGCAATCGTTGCTTGAATTAAATTGACAATTTGTGCCACATTAGAAAGTGGGTGCATGAAATTACGAACATATTGAATAAAACTTTGAATATCTCCTACTGTAATTCTATTTTGAATAACAAGATATCCACCCATAATAGAAACAACTACATATCCTAAATTTCCAATAAAATTCATTAATGGCATCATAATTCCTGAGAAAAATTGACTTTTCCATGCAGAACGATAAAGAGTCTGATTCACTTCTTTAAAATCGGCAATGGCTTCTTCTTCTCCATTAAATGCTTTTACAATATTATGACCACCATATACTTCTTCTACTTTTCCATTGACATGACCTAAATATTCTTGTTGTCTTTCAAAGTATTTTTGAGAATGGCCAACAATAAATGCCAGTAAAATTAATGCAATTGGAATAATAATTAATACAGCTAATGTCATGAGTGGAGAAATCGTAAGCATCATAATGACAACTCCAATTAATGTCGTAATAGAAGTAATCATTTGAGTCATACATTGATCCAAATTGGAACTAACAGTATCAACGTCATTAGTAACTCTACTTAAAATTTCACCATGTGTTTTACTGTCAAAATATTTCATTGGTAAGCGATTTAATTTTTCACTAATTGATTTTCTTAAACTATATGCGATTTTTTGACTGACACCAGACATAATAAAGTTTTGAATAAAATTACAAACAGCACTAATTGCATATAAACCTAATAAGAAAATAAGGATACGTCCGATTTTAGAAAAATCGATTCCACTTCCACCACTGATTTTACTAACCAAACCGTTGAATATTTCTGTGGTTGCTTCTCCCATGATTTTTGGTCCAATAATAGAGAATGTAGCACTTAATATTGCGAATAAGACAACTGTAAAAATAAAGTATTTATAAGGAGATAGATAATGTGCAAGTTGTTTTAAAGTTCCTTTAAAGTCTTTTGCTCTTTCAGAACTAGGTGCTTGTTTTTTACCCTTCATAATCTAATTCCTCCTTTGATAATTGTGATAATGCAATTTCACGGTATACTTCACATGATTTCAATAATTCTTGATGTGTTCCCGTTCCTACTACTTTACCATCATCTAATACAACAATTCTATCAGCATTCATAATCGTACTAATACGTTGTGCGACAATCAACATTGTACTACCCTTTGTCTTTGTTCTTAATGCTTTTCGAAGTGCAGCATCTGTTTTAAAATCTAGTGCAGAAAAACTATCATCAAAAATATAAATTTCTGGCTTCTTAATTACTGCACGAGCGATAGATAAACGTTGTTTTTGACCACCACTAACATTGGTTCCACCTTGACTAATTGGACTTTCTGTTCCTTTTTCTAATTTACTTACAAATTCAGATGCTTGTGCTATATCAAGTGCTTCCTGAATTTCTTTCTCATGTGCATCTTCTTTTCCATAACGTAAATTAGATGCAATCGTTCCAGAGAATAATACTCCAGTCTGTGGAACATATCCAATTTTATCACGTAATTCTTTTTGATCTAACTCTTTAACATTGACTCCATCTACAAGAACTTCACCCTTTGTAGCTTCAAAGAAACGTGGAATCAAGTTAATCAAAGTAGATTTACCACTACCAGTAGATCCAATGAAAGCAACAGTTTCTCCCTTTTCAGCTTTAAAATTAATATGATGTAACATATATCCATCTGAATCTGGATAACGGAATGAAACATCTTTAAATTCTACAGTTCCAACTTCTGTTGGCTCTTTTTTCTCTTTTGGATTTAAAATAGTAAGTGGTGTTTTTAATACTTCATCAATACGTCCGATACTGACAATGGCACGTGGTAACATAATTGACACAATAGAAATCATTAAGAATGACATAATAATCTGCATTGTATATTGAATAAATGCCATCATATCTCCTACTTGCATAATACCACTATCAATACCTTGGGCTGCTTCCCATACAATCAATACTGCAATTGCATTCATAGTAAACATCATAAGTGGCATCATTGTTGCCATTACACGGACAATAAATAATTGATTATTTTTCAAATCTTTATTTGCTTTATCAAAACGAGCTTCTTCAGGTTTTTCTTTCGCAAAAGCACGAATAACTGGAAGACCTGTTAAAATCTCACGAGTTACTAAATTTAAACGATCAATTAATTTTTGAACACGTTTAAATTTTGGCATAGCAATTGCAAATAATACAATAACTAATGTCGCAATTGCCATAACTGCTACAGCAACAATCCATGCCATACCAGTACCAGTTGCTAGTACTTTTACAACTCCTCCAATTGCAATAATAGGAGCATAGAAAATAGTACGTAGTAAGAATACAAGTAACATTTGTACTTGTTGAATATCGTTTGTACTACGTGTAATCAAACTAGCCGTTGAAAATTGTTTCATTTCACTTTCTGAAAAATCAACAACTTTCGTAAATACTTGATTTCTTAGATCACGTGCAAGTCGTGCTGCAATACGAGATCCTAGAAAACCAACCATAATCGTAGCTGCCATAGACACAAGTGCTAATCCAAGCATCTTTAAACCAGATATAAAGATATAATTTGTTTGAATACGATCTGTATCCATTCCTAAGCCTTGATATTCTGTTTTAATAAACTCTATTGCACTTTGTTCTAACATCGTATCAGGCATATCTTTCATTTTATCTTCTAATTGTTTCAATGCTTCTTGACGTTGTTCTTGTGGCATCATTTCAAATAATTTCATAACAGTGATATCAGGAATTTTAGATAATTCTTCTGGGAGATTCGCTAAAACCTGCTTTTCTATCTTCTTACCCTCTTCTGTTTCACCATCAAATAATAACAAATATGTGAGAGGCTTTTGTAATAACTGATTTAACTTTTCATGTTGTTCATGAGAAATATCTTTTAACACATAAATATCTTCTTTTTCAACATTTGGATATTTCTCGATTTGACTTTCTGTTGCATTTTCGATAGTCACAAGTTCATATTGACTTTGAACAAATGATTGATCCTCTTCATTTAAAAAGAGTAATGCATCTTCCAAACTACTTTTGGAAATTGCTTCTGGTGTATTATCTTCAATACCACCCTCTTGAATTCCAGTATTGACAATACGAGAAGTATATTCAGGTAATGATAAGTCACAATAAGCCTGCACAAATAAAAGTGCAATGACAATCAAAACCGAATACCAATATTTACATAAATGTTTTATAATTCGAATCATAACCTCTAATCCTTTCTATCTTTTTTCCATTCCATACTTAAATAGTTCTAATTTTCTCTGATAAGAACGCATAACTTCTTCTTTTGTCTCATCAACTGCAAACGAATGAACTAATGTATGAAGTGTCATACCAAATAACAATCCTACAATTTCTTCTAAATCTTCCTCTGTTTGTACTTTTAATTTACTTTTATCAATTTGTCCCAAAAATAATTTATGTGTATTTTGTGGATCAAATACATCTTTTTTCATAGGAAACAGACGTTTTTCTGCACGACTATTAATATTAGCGAAAACTTGTTTAAAAAACAAACGATGATTCTTTTTTGAACAATAATCAACAATGCTTTCAAATAATCGTTCAAATGTTTGAAATAAATCTCCTTTTTCTTCCGCAATAATCATAAATAATTGCTTTTCGAATAACTCCCGAGATTGTTCCAATAAATAAAAATACAAATCTTCTTTATCGTGAAAATACATATAAAAACTTCCTCTTGGAATCGATGCTTCCTTGATAATTTGGTTAATAGAAGCATTTTCAAAAGAATGATATGTAAATTCATGCATTGCTGCTTTTAATAAAGTTTTCTGTTTCTCTTTTGGAAGATGAAAAAAAGTCTGTGTTGGCATACTCACACCTCACTTATATAGGATATGACAAATTGTCATACTTGTTCATTTTAACATGACATGTTGTCATATGTCAACACATATAAAAAACTTAGTGTAAATTTTTCACACTAAGCTATTTAATTATGAAATAATGTATGGATTAAATTCTGTCCCATTTCCACTTGTGATTTGGATATTGGAATTCAAATAGAGAGTTGGGTGGACACCATAATCGAAGTTATTCGCAGTGCTGCTACCCAAGAACACACTACCCTGATGAAACACTCCCCACGCACTGTCCGAGTCCGACATCGACTCAGAAGAATATCCGTTTATGAGCCAATATCTTGTCCTATCTGCCGTATCATCTACTAAATAGTTTGTTGTACAGATATTAGCTTTATCGTTTGCATCAGTTGCGGAAGTACAAGATGGATTTAAACTTGCTCTTAGTATATCTGTTATATTTGGTAATCCGATATTCCCTGTCCAAGTATATGCTTTTTCTTGGCTTAAGTTATTTGCAATACTATCATTTCCACTTTGATTTAAATGTAATACTCCTCCGATGTTAAATGCATGTGTTTGTACTTGTCCTTGAGCAGTTAGTGTTAAACTATTATAATACGTCCCATTTAAATATTCGGCCAAACTGGAATCTTCTGTTACTGTTCCACTCTTACTTCCTAAAGTGTATGTTCCTGATACGGCTCCATAGACATTACACCCATAGTATGTATTTCCACAGTAGGTATTGTTTTCTGTTGTTCGGTGATATTCTTCATCGAATGCTCTACTTTCTAATACTTCATCTCTAATAATTTTATATGTTCCATCTGTTTCTTTTGATATGATTCTCCATAATTCATCATTAAACTGAATATAATTATCTGGATTACTTCCACGGTAGACATATCTTCCAGGTTCATACTGATCTTGATATAATCCATCTCCACTCGATACTACTTCATCTGTAATATCTATTGGACCCTCTGGACTTGGACTTGGTATCTCTGATTCATCTCTTTGTTCATAGACAAGTGTAATTTCTATTTCTTTTGACATATTTGTTTCACTAAAATCTACACTTGCATCCCAATATACTCTTACTTGGAATGTTTTCTTCTCTCCTGCTAATAGTCCATCATTTACTTTGATATTTTGTAACTCTACCTTGATTGGTAA
Organism: uncultured Bacilli bacterium; assembly: GCA_944355255.1. GTDB lineage: Bacteria > Bacillota_I > Bacilli_A > RF39 > UBA660 > UMGS2016. Next base: position 9,675 of record CALVQD010000022.1, on the reverse strand, counting down.
TGGTGCATTATTATTTGCTTCATCCACTCCATTAATAGCTGTTAACATGGCATCCAAGTCTCCTTGGTTTTCTACTACCACATCATATGTTGCACTCGCTCCTGGTTGTTGTAATTGTACATCTAATGTTAGTGTCGTAAGTCCTGATATATCTTTTGTATTTGTTATGGCATTCGTCATTTCTTTTTCTTCGACACTTGTAAATAATATCTTCCAATTTGATGTTATCTGGGCAGTTCCACTAATATTTAACTCGGTTGTTAAAATGGCATATCCGATTCCTAATGTTAGAAATGCTGCGATACATAAACTGGCAATCATAAATTTTTTTCTTCGTTCTGTTCGATTTCTCATATTACTACTCCTTACCTTTCTTTCATCTTATCATAATTTTCCGTTGATTTATATAGGTTTTCTAGGCATTTTACACTACATATTTTTGCTTTATTTGCACAACGCAAAGAATTTGCTTCCACTATGAAAACAACTTTTGAAATATTTTAAAATAAATTAAATCGTTAAAACAGCATGAGAAATATAGAGTATTATTACTCACCCCCCCCCATGGTAACTTTTGGCTAACACAAGTTCTATTTCTCATATCTATCACCTAGTCTCCTACTATTTACATTTTAGCACATTTTAATTGATATGAAAAGGAGTTTGATATTCCTTTACAGTATGTTATTTATAGAGGGATCGTTAGGTGTTCACTTCCAATATAGATAAGGAGGTGAAGATGATGAAATATGAGAAAAAAATAATCATTGCTTTATTACAACTTTTGAAATACCTCATTATTTTCTTATTTCTAATAATAATTAAAAACACCTAGCATAAGCTAAGTGACTTCCATTTAAGTGGACACTTAGTAAGTATCCCTCTTACATTGTATAATAAACTATATTCATTTGTAAAGAAAAAGTACCAATTGGTACTTTAAACAACTTTTACTGTAAGAATTAGTGCAGTATCATTTTTAGAATTATCTGTAGCTAGATAAGTAATGGTATAAGTTCCAGTTTTGCTTGTATTGACACTTCCACTTGTTGTTGCTTGAATACTATCACCACTATTATCTGTTACTGTAGCAGTCGGCGTCACAAAAGTAGAACCTTTCGTAACTTCAATTGTTTGACTTTGATTACTTCCTAATACAGTAATAACTGGTGATATCGTATCCACTACAGTTAATGTCATTGTATAATTTCTTTGATATCCAGTACTGGTATCCGTTGTAGAATAAGTGAGTGTATATACTTGACGTAATTGATTAGTTTTTATTTCTGTCACTGTTTGCCCATTTGTTTTAATCACTGGTCCAGTAACTGCAAGAGATTCTCCACTTGCACTTGTAGCAGTAACAGATGGTAATGTATATGGAGCATTAATTTCTACTTTCTGATTATCTCCCCCCTGGATATGAATGACAGGAAGAAGAGAATCTGTAAATTCACTACAATCTTTTTCTAAAAATTCATAACTATATTGATTTTTTTCATAAGAGATACGAACACACCCATGCATATCCTGTTCTGTTCTTGGATCTTTTAAATTACTACTTTCAATTAATCCCTCATTTGCTAATTCTTCAAGTGATAAATAATATGGAGGATCTTGTTCATCACTTGGTACCATACTAGAATTTTGTAATGCCCAATCCTTACTTGTCTTGATAATTAAATTGACTTGTTCACGATATAATCTCTGTTTATTTCTACTTAAAATTCCCGATACTGCTGGTACTGTAGCAAGCAAAATAAACGCTAATATCACGAGTACAGCCAATAATTCTATTAATGTAAATCCCTTTTTCTTCTGATTCATATCATCACTCCTATGATACTTTAATCATAGCATGTTCTTATTTTTCAGTCAATGTACAAAAATCAGTATAAAAAAAGAAAAGTTAGATTTTCTTTTCTTTCATAAATTCTCTCAACAATTTTGTAAGTGCCCTTTTTTCAATTCTAGATACATAACTTCTTGAAATTCCTAATTCTTTAGCTATTTCTTTTTGTGTTGTTTCTTTTTGATTATTTAATCCATATCGTTTTACTACAATTTCTCGCTCTCTCGGTGTTAAAACACCAAAATATTTTTTTAACAATTTCATATTCGTTTGCTGATACAAATCTAAAGCAAAATCTGGTTTTGGCGTTTTTAAAATATCTAAAAATGTAATTTCATTTCCATCTTTATCAAATCCTATTCCTTCATTAATAGAAACATTCTTACTATTCTTTTTATCACTACGAAAATACATCAGAATTTCATTTTCAATACATCTTGCACAATAAGTTGTAATTCTGGTTCCTTTCTTATAAGAATAACTATCTACTCCTTTAATAAGTCCAATTGTTCCAATACTAATTAAATCATCTGCATCTTCTTTTCTATGATCATATTTTTTTACAATATGAGCTACCAAACGTAAATTATGTTCTATCAATTGATTTCTTGCTTCTTTATCACCTAACTGTGCTTTTTTCACATACATTTCCTCTTCTTCTTTAGACAGTGGATCTGGAAATACTTGATTTGAATAAGCACCAGTAAATAGGTAGAAATCTTGAAATAATAAACGAAATAGTTTTTTAAACATAAATCACTCTCCACTTTTATTTTATGATAATCTAAAAAGAGAATATGAATGAATATTGAAATGTCTAAAAAAACGTGTTATATTGAACATAGAGTATATTACAAACAGGTGAAAAGTATGAGAACAATAGCGACAATTTATCACCCTTTTACTTATAAAGAAGTAAAAGAACTGACACAAGCATTAAAACAAAAAGAAATTTTAGAGAGGTATCATCTTCAACCATGTAATTTATGGCTTCCATTTGATTTTCATCTATATGAAGATGCACTCTTACTTTGTCCTGATCAAGAAGAATTATCTAAAGATGAAATTCGCACAATTGCCGAACGTGATTTTTCCTGGTTGGCTGCTTATTTTGAAGTAAATGGTATGGATCATGTCATCAATATGATTGCCAATCAGGGTTTTATCTATGAGCAATTAAAACAAAAATATCCAATGTATTCAAGTGCCCAAATTTATTTGATTATGAAAGAAGAATTTGAATGGATTATCAAAGAAGAAGAACAAAAACAAGTATTTACGTTCTATCAACAAATAATTAAAAAATGGGAACAATATATGAAAGAAGATCTAGAAAAGAAATTAAACCTGGCAAGTGATTTTCTCATCATTAGTTTTGATACTGAAAAAGCAATGATTGATTTAAATGCGATGATATTTTCGAAAAAGAATGTTTATTTTATAGAGCCAATTTCACAAGTAAAAAAATCAGGTTGGGAAAGATATGAAGAGTTACGACAATATCAAATACAACACCATATAGAACTACTTTCTCATCAAGAAAAACAAAAGACATTAAAAAAATAACAGTACAAAATTTAAATACTGTTATTTTTTTACATCTTTACATGATCAATTTCCTCTATAACCTCTAATTGTGCTTCTATAATCTCTTTGACACGGCGTTTAAATATTTTGATATTGCGATTTAATCGAGCAGCTTCATCTTCTGTCTTCTCAGCTTTTAGTAGTGCTTCATTTACAATGCGATTTGCATTTTTCTTTGCATCACTTAAAATGACTTCTGCTTCTTGATGAGCACTCGCACGCATTTGATCTGAAGTTTTCTGAGCCATAATAATCGCTTTATTTAAAGTATTCTCGACTTTTTCATATTGCTCTACCTTTTGCATCAAACGACGATTTTCTTGTTCAAAATGCTCTAATTCTTGAATTCTAGCATCTTTTTCTTTATTTTCTTTTACGATCTGTTCTACTTGTTGAATTACTTGATCAAGAAAACGATTGACCTCATCAGGATCATAGCCACGAAGTGTTCTATTAAACTTTTCCATATTTCACCTCTTAGCCTACTTGAATGTACTCCCTACCATTCAATATTGATATCGTTATTATCATGGATGTCTTTTCCATCCGTATCATCAGTAATCTTTCCTTGTACATTTACGTTATTTGGTGTACACAAAAAGATACCACCACCAACTTTTTGCAAATCTCCACCGATTGCATATACAGTTCCGCTTAAAAAATCGATAATTCTCTTTGCTTGGTCACTGGTAACACGTTTTAAATTAACTACAACAGGATTTCTATGTTTTAAATGATCCACAATCTGTTGTGACTCAGAATAAGCACGTGGTTCCATCAAAATCATTTTTGTTCCACCACTATTTTCTTTTAAAGCTTCTTCTGGAGAAGTCAGATAATATGGATTGTCATTATCTACACTTGTTTCAATTTCATCTTCTGGACCATCAATCCATTTTTTTAAACTAAATCCCACACTAATTCCTCCTTGTTTATCCTTGGAGACACTTTACATAGCTCCATACTATACTTCATTTTAACACAAATATATTAAAAAGGGAATACTTTTTCTGATTTTCTATTCTTGATCTTCAATCGTAGATTCTACAATCGTATATTCAATATCACCATTATTATTAGAAATTTCAATCTCCATAGTATCAGCAAATAATTTTTTTGTCTCCGGATTTGTAATATCTTCTGCAACAAAACCTTCATCTTTTAAATCACGAAGTGTAATTGTCTTTGATTCTCCTGAACTTGGTAAATTTCCAATATTTTTCGCTCCATATGATTTTGCTCCATCAATAATGGTATTCAACTGCCTATCATAAGAACTTTCACGACTTGATTTTAATGCATTATTAATTACAGGTACCGTAATTGCAGTAATTACTGCTAATACCACTAAAACAGCCAATAATTCAATCATTGTAAATCCATTTTTATTCTTCATATTTATCATCCTCTAGAGATATTATAAACAAATTTAAAAAGAATTGCAACAAAAAAAGGGATTATCCCTTTAATGGTTCAATTACAACTACACTACGATGTTGTAAATTTAATTTTCTCATATATTGATAAAACTCTTGTTGGTTTAGTGCTCTAATTTCTGATAACATATCATCTCTTACTCTTCCATATTGTAAGTAATCTGACATAACTTGTTGGTTCATATCATATAGATCATCACTTTGGAAAATAAGATCACTAATCACAACACGTTTCATACGTTTTAATTCTTCTTCAGAAATAGTTAGATGTTCTAATTTCTCATAAAAATATTTTAGTAATTCTTCATAACGAGGTGTATCTACTACACAATTAATAAAGAAGAAGTCTTCTACTCTCTCTTTTGAGTAGTTGATACTGCGTGTTAAAATACCCTGTTTCATCATATCTTCTTTAAAATCAGATGTTGCACCAAAATTTACCCAGAAAGCAAAGTTTAAGTAGTAAGATATTTTTTCTCTTTCTTCTTCACTAAATTGACTAATATCTACTTTTATTCCAATACAAACTTTTGGCACAGAAACATCCATTTTTATTTTTTCAAATTCTTTATAAACTGTAACTGGTTCTTTATATTTTTTAATTCGTAGAGATGTGTTCATTTTTTCAAATGATTTTTGCTCTTGATTATTTCTAACTAATTCTATGATTTCTTCTGGATTGACATTTCCTGTTACTACTAAAAACATATTTTCAGGATGATAAAATGTATGATAACAATCCATAATTTCATCTCTGGTAGTATTTTCTACATCTTCCACACGTCCCCCAATTGGATAGCGGAATGGTAACACGTGAAATGTATTTAAACAAATACGATCGTATAAAACAGATCCAGGGCGATCTTGATACATTTTTAATTCTTCAGTAATAATTCCCTTTTCCTTCGCAACTGTTTCTTCCGTAATCATTGGATCTTGAACATAATCTAATAGAAAATTTAATCCCTCTTCAAAAAAATTGGTTCCAGAAAAAACATAAGATGTCTTTTTTTTCGATGTAAAGGCATTACAGTCACAAGAATGCTCACTATAAAATTGCATCGGATTTTGGCGATTTATTTGAGAAAACATCTGATGCTCTAGAAAATGGGCAATTCCAGCATGAACTTTTCGAAATTTTGTTTTTTCTTTTGGAACAAATTCAACAACCGTAGAATTAAATGGCGTAGATAATGTCGCATATTTCCCATTTACTTTATCAAAAGGAATTACAAAAACATGAAGTCCATTCTTTAATGTCTCTTGATAACAAGTTAAATCAAGTCCTTTTAATACAATTTTATCCATGGTTTCGATCTCCTTCCAACAAATAAACCGTATCTAAATGAATTTTTCGAGCAAGTTTCACAACCATATCTTTCGTCACTCTCTGAATATTTTCCTTTCTCTCGTCAATCATATCTGTATGACGACGGACATGAGAACCATACATTTGAATTAAACTATTTGGAGAATCATATACTTCGTCTAAAGAATAATAGTATAACTGAATATAATTTTGAACATCTTGCTCATCAAATTTTCCTCTTTCCATTTCTCTCCATACTTTTTTTATATATTCTACAGTTTTTTTAAAATTCCTTGCATCAATACCCGCTTGAATTAACATAATATGTTCAAAACCATAAATTCCAGAATGAATGGTATAGCAAAGAGAATGTTTTTCACGAATGATACGAAATAATTTAGAATTGGATGAACCACCTAGTATTTGTGAGAAAACAGGAGCAACATAATCTCTTTCAAAAGGAGTCAATTGATCAATCTTAAATCCAACTACTAAATTGCTCTGTTCTGCATATTTCTTTTCTACAACTGTACGAGAACGCTTTCTCATATTCTTCATATAAAGTGGTTCAAATAAGAAAGGCTTCTTCGTTGTCTTTATCTTTAAATTTTCTAGAAAATAATCTTTGATTTGATCTGGATCAACTTCTCCACATACATAAATATCAATACTATCTTTTTGTAATACATCTAAATAGTATTGATACAATTCTTCGTTTTTAATACAATCTAAATCTTCAATTGTTCCACGTGGAGAATACGCAAGTGATGTATCAGGACACATAATTTCTAACAATCTTCTCTGTGCTACATAACGATTATCTTCTTGTGATTGTAAAATATTCTTTTTGATTCGTTTTTTGACTAGATGAAATTGTTCTTCATCAAATTTACCATCTGTAACATTTGGTTTCATAATCATCGATATAAAAAAATCTAGCGTTTCTTTTAACATACCTTGTTCTGTATATTTTTCATTTAAAAAATCTGTTTGAAAACGCAACACTGCTTCATTAATATTTGTAATACTAACACAACCAAAACCAGCAGCATAAAGTTCTTGTCTTTTCATACTCATAAAACGTTCTTTTGGATATGCTTTTGTTGTACTAGCAAGTAACCCACTTAATAAAATTCGTTTCGTAATTTCTTCTTTTTGAATTTTACGATAAAAGTTTACTTGTACACTTACTGTCTTAAAACGATTTGTTTGTATCACATGAACTTTAAATGGCAATAAATCATAATCATAGTATTTCACAACATCTCACCTCTTTTTTATTGTACGTATTTTTTATGTTTTCTTACTCTTTTTTTACAATTTCTTTTGTTTTTTTAAACTTATGATAGTTTTAAAACAGAATCTAGCGCTAATTCCATCATTTTTTGAAATCCTGTCTCACGCTCTTGGGCAGTTGTTTCTTCTCCAGTGACAAAATGATCTGATATCGTTAAAATACAAGTTGCTTGTTTATGAAGCATTTTAGCTGTATGAAACAGTGCGAATGATTCCATTTCGCAAGCGAGACAATGATGTTCTTTTACTTTTTCCGTTGTATTTTCTTGACGGTAAAAAACATCTGTACTATAAGCTGTACCTATTGTAATTTTTTGATTTTTTTCTTTAGCAGTATTTATAATTACTTGATTTAATAATTCAGAAGAAGATACAACATCATAAGTACTATGATTTTGTACTTTTGCAAAACTGGAATCACTATAACTATTTTCTACTAATAAAATGTCATATACATGAAGATTTTCATCATAACTTCCAGCACTTCCTACACGAATAATATGTTCTACATCATAAAATTGATATAGTTCATATGCATAAATACCAATACTAGGCATTCCCATACCAGAAGCCATAACAGTTACTTCTTTTCCTTGATAAGTTCCAGTATATGCATACATCCCACGAACTTGATTTACTAATTTTGCATTTTGTAAATAAGTTTCTGCAATAAACTTTGCCCTCATAGGATCTCCAGGCATTAATACTGTTTTTGCAATTTCACCTTTTTTCGCACCATTATGTGGTGTCATATTATCACCTCACCTTAATGACATTATACCATCTTTTTTCCAAAGAAAAAAGGAGCTAAGCTCCCATTCTCTAACTTTAATTATGTAATTTCTTATATGAGAATACAGATACTACTAAACTAATAAATGCAACTGAAACAAATAATAAGACTGTATCACTTGTCTCAGGATTTTCAACAATCTCAGTAGAGTCTGAAGCAATATCATCAGTAACTTCTACATCACTTTCAAAGTTTACTAATGAATCAGGCAATTGACTTGCTAAAACTTGTTCAATTTTATTTCCTTTTATATTTAATGTCGTTAAATTTTCAGGTAAAATCGGTAACTCAGTCAATTGATTGTTTGAAAGGTCTAAAATAGTAATGGTAGGTGCTAAATCAGGTAATGCTGTTAATGCATTATTACTAACATTCAAAGTCTCTAAATTTGCTGGAAAATCAGGAAGTCCAGTTAATCCGTTCCCACTCACATCTAAATTTTTTAATGCAGCAGGAAATGGTGCAAGTCCTTCTAATTGATTTTCGCTGACATTCAAAGTCTCTAAATTTGCTGGTAGTGGTGGTAACCCAGGAAGCTCATTTTCACTAGCATCTAATACTTTTAAAGATTCTGGTAAAGTAATCAATGCAGATAAACCACAATTACTAACATACAATTCTTCTAATCCTGCAGGCAATGTAATTAATGCAGCTAATGGATTATTACTAGCATCAAAATAAACTAATGTCTCTGGTAATGTTGTTAACTCACGAATTTGATTTCCACTTATATCTAAATCCGTTAAAATTGGTGTTAAATTAGGAAGTGCTGTAATCTGATTATCGGCAACATTCAATACTTTTAGTGTACTAGGTAAATTAGGTAATCCTCCAAGTTGATTTCCACTAACATTTAACTCCTCTAGATTTGTAAAATAATCAGTCAAAACATGTGCATCTACTCCACCCTTGTCAATACCACCAATATTCATATTGGCAAGATCTAAACTTTTTTGAGAAGCAGCCCACTCATCAGTAAACTCATCTGCAGTAATACCATAACGATTTTCAATTGCTTCTACAAATGACGTTTCAAAACGATCCGCAATACTTGTTCCCTCTGCATGAACTGCAAATGGAATCATAAGTGATGCAGCAAGCCCTACAAACAGTAAACTTATTTTTTTCATTTTTCTACTCTCCTTCCTAGTATAATTATAACAAAAAACTTAACCCTAACTCAAGGAATATTTCTACATATTTTCTATTTTTAAAATCATTGACACAAACACTATTTTTTCCCTTTATTTATAAAATAATAAAAGAACAACTTAACAAAAAAAGAATGGAACAATCCATTCTCTATGATTTTTTTAATAACGGTTTTAAGAACTGACCAGTATAACTTTCTTTTACTTCTGCAACTTCTTCTGGTGTTCCTTCGGCAACAATACATCCCCCT
>CALVQD010000021.1 GCA_944355255.1 uncultured Bacilli bacterium | reverse complement strand
TTTATTTATCCTTATAAAGAACAATCTTCATATTCAACTGTAGATTTTGTAAAACGTGCCATACTTTATTTTGGGTATAAGCCATTAACTATTCAAACTGACAATGGTCAGGAGTTTACTCATACTCAAAAGACAGATAGAATTCACCCACTTGATGTATTACTCAATGAGTTAAATATTAAGCATCAATTAATTAGACCAAGAACTCCAAGACATAATGGTAAGGTTGAGCGAAGTCATAGAAATGATCAAAATAGATTTTATAATTATTTAAAGTTTTATTCTTATGATGATTTATTAAAACAAATGAAAAGTTATTTAAACCGTTCTAATAACATTCCAATGCAAGTATTAGGTTGGATTTCTCCTATTGAAAAAAGAAATATTTTAAAAGAAGCTTGTGCTAATGCACAGCTTCCTAATTAATATTTTTTACGACTTTTTGGTCTCACATCATTGACAACTACACATTCTATTTCAGTTGATAGTTTATGAAATTAAAAACATCTAGCATAAGCTAAGTGCACCACATATAGATGGACACTTAGTAAGTATCCTTCTTACAATATGTAAATTATTTTATTTTGTAAATAGATTTACTGCTCTCCTTTGTTTTTGAATTGTAAAATAATTGGTGTTCCTTCAAAATCAAAAGCTTCACGTAATTTATTTTCTAAATATCTTTCATAGGAAAAATGAATTAATCCCTTACTATTTACTTGAATATTAAATGTTGGTGGTTGCGTTGATGCTTGATTAGAAAAATATATTTTTAGTCTCTTTCCTTTATAACTTGGTGGTAAATTTAATGCATAAGCATCACGAATAACATCATTCAATACACTTGTTTTTACTTCTCTTCTACTATTTTCATATACTTTCAAAATTTCTGGCATTAAAGTGTGAATTCTTTTTTTTGTTTTGGCACTTAAAAACACAATCGGTGCGAATGTCATAAATTGAAATTCATATTTTAACAACTCTTTAAATTCTTTCATTTTGGTATCTTTATCCTCAATTGTATCCCATTTATTAACAACTAGAATTACTGCTTTTCCAGCATCTAAAGCATATCCTGCAATATGTTTGTCGTGTTCAACAATTCCTTCTTCGGCATTGATTACAATCAAACATACATCACTACGATCAATTGCCTTTAAAGAGCGAAGTAAACTATATTTTTCAACTGCTTCATATACTTTTCCACGTTTTCTCATTCCGGCAGTATCAATAACAACGTAATCATGATCATGATAGCGGAATGTGGTATCAATCGCATCTCTTGTTGTTCCAGCAACATCTGATACAATCACACGATCTTCTCCTACGATTGCATTTACTAAACTACTCTTCCCCACGTTTGGTCTTCCAATCACACAAAACTTTACAATACCGTCTTCATATTCTTCTTCTATTTCTGGAAAATCTTTGGTAATTTCTTCTAATAGATCATAAATTCCTTCATTTTGTTCCCCACTAACTGGCATATAAGTATCTAATCCAAGTTCGTAGAAATCATACATATTTTCTTTTGCAAATTTAGAATCCATTTTATTGATGACTACAATCACTTTCTTTTGTGATTTTAACAACATATCTCTTACCGCATAGTCATTAGAAGTAAGTCCTTCTTTCCCATCTACTACAAATAAAATTAAATCTGCTTCATCAATGGCAAGTTCAGCTTGCATTTTAATAGAGTCATTGAAGTGTTCATCCGCAAGGTCGATTCCTCCAGTATCAATCAAATGAAAAGTATAATCTTTAAATTTTACATTTCCATAGATACGATCTCTTGTAACACCAGGCGTATCTTCTATAATTGAAATTTTCTTTCCAACCATACGATTAAACAATGTACTTTTTCCAACGTTTGGTCTTCCAAGTAATGCGACAACTGGTTTTCTCATAATTATCCCCTCGTTTTCTTCCGGTATTATAACATATTTTTAATATTCTACCAACACTCTAATTCTTTTCCATAAGTTAATACTTCATGACTTTGTTGAAAACAAGGTTCTGTAAATTCTAAAAATTGCCCCAGCTCTTGTTGGGATATATCTTCTATAATGCGAAAATAAAATTGATGATCATAATAATACAACTTCGTTTTTTTACGCCATTTTCTTTTGGAAAGATATAGTGGATCATTTACTTGATACAATATCTCACTTTCTTTTTCAATATGTAAACATAATTCAATTTCATCATGAAAACAATCAAAATCATCAAGATCTTCTCGATGTATTTTTAAAATTGTTCCATACAGTTTATCTTGATATACGTGAATTGTATAATATCCAAAAAAGGAAATGTGATAAATCTGTTTTAACTTTAATAACAATGATTTGAGTTGTGGTTCTAGCTTTTCTCTTTGTTCAAATGACAATTGATGGCTTTGTACCCGATTTAAAAAAAGAAGCATATTCTCCTTATCTAGAAATACTAGTTTCAAAATAGATCACCTAGTATTAGTCTATTTTAAGAATATGCTTTTGTTCCTTATATTTCTGTTGTTCGTTCAATTCGATCATAGATTTCTTCTTTTCCTAGTTTTGTTACACTAGAAAACATTACAAAATCATCTCCTACGACAAGATCTAATTGATCTAAAATTAAATTACGCTGTTTTTGACGATTGGTAATTCCTACTTTGTCCACTTTCGTTGCGACAATGGTAACTGGAATATCATAGTATTTTAAAAATTGATACATCATCAGATCATCACTTGTTGGTTTATGACGAAAATCAATTAACATAAATACATTTTTTAAATTCGGACGATTGATTAAGTAGTCTTCCATCATTAAACCAAACTTTTTACGCATTGGTTTACTGACATTAGCAAACCCATATCCTGGAGCATCTACTAAATAAAACTCATCATTTACTAGATAAAAATTAATCGTTTGTGTTTTTCCAGGTTGTGAGGATGTTCTAGCATAGTTTTTACGATGGATTAAAGTATTAATAAAACTACTTTTACCGACATTAGAACGTCCTACCAATAAAAATTCCGGTTTATTATCGGTTGGATATTGACTGCGTCTTACTGCTGATATTTCTAAGTTAACACGATTAATTTTCATGATATCACCTAAATTTCATAGACTCATTATAACACGTATCGCTTTTATCTGTCAAAAGTCTTCTTTAATTGCTTTTGATGAGCACGGTATACATTTTCCCCTAATTCTAAAACAGTCATTGGACCTACTCCTCCTGGAACTGGAGTAATATAACTACAATATGGAGCAACTTCATCATATTTTACATCTCCATATAATTTTCCATCCACACGATTCATACCAACATCGATTACAACAGCTCCTTCTTTTACCATATCAGCACGAATGAAATCTTTTTTTCCAACAGCACTAATTAAAATATCTGCCATTTTTGTATATTGTTCTAAGTGTTCTGTTTTAGAATGACAAATTGTAACGGTAGCATCTTCATTTAATAAAAGTAAAGCAAGTGGTTTTCCAACCAATTCACTACGTCCTACAACGACTGCATGGCGTCCACAAAGAGGAATTTGATATGCATGTAATAACGTAATAATCCCAGATGGAGTACATGGTAGTAACCCCTCTTCTTGTTTTAAGAGTTTTCCACTATTAAGAGCATTTAACCCATCTACATCCTTTTCAGGGTTTACTGCATCTTGTACTTTTTTCGCATCAATATGTGATGGTAATGGCATTTGAACTAAAATTCCATGAACTTTTTCATCTTCGTTTAATTCTTGAATCGTCTGAATTAACTCATCTTCTAAAATATCTTCTTCTAAAGAAATGTGATAAAATTCATACCCTAATTGTTCTGCCATTTTTTCTTTTTGTCTAATATAAACATTACTTGCCTCATTATGTCCAACTTGTACCACTGCAAAACCTAATGGTTGAGATAATTTTAAGACTTGTTCTTTTAATTCTAATAATTTCTTTTTCTTTAATTCTTTTCCATTTAAAATCTCCATAAATAATCACCTTCTCTTATTGTATCACACTTCTTTGTCAATGATGGCAAAGATAAGAAAATCTAGTAGAAAAATTGAATACTTTATAGTATAATATTAATGGTGAATGCTTGTGAATTATCCAAACGGAACAAAAGTAAAACAATCTTACGTATTACACGGTAACCGTGGGATGAGTTTAGAACATGATATTAATGAGACAAATACTTATTATCTAGTACATAATATTGCAGTCATTTACAAAAAACCAACGCCAATTACAGTAGTTAAAGTAGATTTTAAGTCACGTATGGATGCTGTGATTAAAGAAGCATATTATAAAACACCATCTACTACAGACTACAATGGTGTATACAAGGGAAAATATATTGATTTTGAAGCAAAAGAAACGAGAAATAAAAGTTTTTTCCCACTCGCAAACATTCATAGCCATCAAATTGAACATATTAAGAAGATTATAGAACATGGTGGAATCGGATTTTTAATTATTCGTTTTACCCACTATAATTTGACATATTTTTTAGATGGTAGTAAATTGATATCATTCATTGAAAGCAACAAAAGGAAGTCGATTCCCATTTCTTATTTTCAAAAAGAAGGGAAATTAATTGAAACAAAGTATGCACCACGACTCGACTATTTAAAAATGATAGACGATATGGAGAAAGAAGGTGAAGCTTCTGAAAAAGTATCATAAAATCATTCAATATATCAATGAACATCAATATGAAATTGCAATTGGGCTCGTCAGTATTCTAGCACTGATTGTAGGAATATTTGCAATAGGATTCTTAAAAGCATTTCTAATTATTTTAATTTTAGATGGAATCTTATTTAGTCCAAATTTATTAAATTTCATTAACAATATAAGTAAAAAGAATATGGAGGTTACGATGGAAAAGAAAAGAACAGAAGCAAGACATGCACGTACTGGTCATGCTCAAAAAACAGATTATACAAAAGGAGCAAATGTTGCAAGTACACGTTCTGCACGTACTACTCGCATGTCAAAAAATAAAAAAGGAAAGGTAAAAGATAAAACAAAGAAGAAAAAAATAGGGAAAAAAATCTTGATGGTATGTCTTATTTTAGGAATTGTTTGTTTAGTGGCTTTTGGTATCTTTATGTTCTTTATTATTAAAGATGCTCCAGAATTTAGTCCTGACAAATTGTATCATCAGGAAGCTTCTATTTTGTATAGTTCTGATGGTACAATCATCAAAAAACTCGGTAGTGAAAACCGTGAGACAATTTCTTATGATCAATTGCCTGAAGTGTTAGTAGATGCGATTGTTGCAACAGAAGACTCTAGGTTCTTCCAACATAACGGATTTGACTTACCACGTTTCATACGTGCTGGAATCGGTACTTTACTTGGACAGAACGCAGGTGGTGCTTCTACCCTTACTATGCAAATTGCAAAAAACCACTTCACATCGACAAATCGTAGTATAACACGTAAGTTTACCGATATTTATATGTCGATTTTCCAAATTGAAAAACATTATACCAAAGAAGAAATTATGGAATTCTATGTAAATGCCCCATATCTAGGTAGTGGTGCATGGGGTGTAGAACAAGCTTGTCTTACTTACTTTGGAAAAAGTGCCAAAGATATCAATCTCGCTGAAGCAGCTATGATTGCAGGTATGTTCCAAGCACCAAATACATATGATCCAAACATTAATCCAGATTTAACAGAAAAACGTCGTCAAACTGTTTTATATCTTATGAGACGTCATAATTATATCGATAAAAAAGAATATGAAACTGCTCTCAATTTAAGTGTTGATAAAATCGTAAAATCTGTATCTACAGAAGATGGTGGTGATACAGACCGTTTCAAGTATCAATCATTTATTGATGCAGTCGTTGCAGATGTAACAGAAAGAACAGGAAATAACCCATATAATGTTTCTATGCAGATATATACAACAATGGATAAAGATAAACAAGAAGCTGTAGAAGATATTATGAATGGAAAAACATTTAACTGGGAAAATGATGTTGTACAAGGTGCAGTTGCTGTAGTCGATGTCAATACTGGAGCACTAACAGCAATTAGTAATGGTAGAAATATAAGTGGAGCTAACCAATTAGGTCGTGCTACAAAAGTAAAACGACAAATTGGATCTACTGCGAAACCAATTTATGATTACGGTCCAGGTTTTGAATATCTAGGATGGTCTACTGCAACTCCATTTGCCGACGAACCACACTCATATTCTGGAACAGACGATGATGATGGTGGTATTGAAAACTGGAATAGAACTTATCAAGGATGGATGACATTACGTACAGCTTTAGCAGAGTCTAGAAATATTCCAGCATTAAAAGCATTCCAACAAAATGATAACGAAAATATTAAAAACTTTGCAGAAAGTTTAGGATTAAATCCACAAGTTGAAAATGGCGTTGTATATGAATCACACGCTTTAGGTGGTTATGATGGAGAATCTCCACTTACTATGGCTGGTGCCTATGCT
Source organism: uncultured Bacilli bacterium (assembly GCA_944355255.1). GTDB lineage: Bacteria > Bacillota_I > Bacilli_A > RF39 > UBA660 > UMGS2016. Next base: position 41,627 of record CALVQD010000021.1, on the reverse strand, counting down.
GCATTTGCGAATGGAGGTTACTACACAAAACCATATACATATACAAAAATTGTATATCGTGAAGATGATAAAACAGAAGAGATAGAAACTGAAAGAACAAAAGTAATGAGTCCAGAAACAGCTTATATGATTAGTAATGTATTATATAATGCTGCTGATTATGGAATTGGTACATCTTATTTAAACGGTGTTCATTTTGGAGCTAAGACAGGTACTTCTAACTTTACTGAAGACTTAATTAAGAAAAAAGGTTATCCATCAAATGCAGTTAACGATTTATGGGTAGATGGTATTAATACACAATATGCGATTTCTGTATGGTATGGATATGACAAACAAGATGATAAATATGTAAGTACAACAAATACTGGTGGACATAGAAATCTATTTAAAGCAATTGCTGGAAATTTCTTTACTGATAAAGCAGAATTTACAAAACCGGATGGTGTTGTAGCTGTTGAAGTAGAAAAAGAAACTTATCCAGTCAAATTACCTAGTGCAAATACACCATCTAATATGCGTATTACAGAACTATTTAAAAAAGGAACGGAACCAACTGAAGTATCAAGTAGATTTGCACAACTAAGTGATGTTTCTAATGTAAAAAGTAGTATTAGTGGAAACTCAGTATCTATTTCATGGACTGGAATTAAAACTCCAGAAGAGTTAGACTCTAATAGTTTATCAAGCTGGATTGGAAAAGTATTTACAGATAGTGGTTATAAAAACAGTTATTTACAATCTAGATTAGGACAGAATCAAAGTATGCTTGGTAGTGTTGGTTATAATATTTATGCAAAACAAAAAGATGGTACTTTAAGACTGATCCAATTTACAAATAATACAAGTATTACCTTTACTGCAAGATCTACAGATAGTGGTACTTATGTTGTAAAATCATGTTATTCTAACTTTACTGCAGCAGAGGCTCCGGGTGTTGAAACAACTGTAAATGTTTCTAACGTTCAAGGAGAAATGTCAGTAAGCTTAGTTGGAAGTGCAAATATGACAGTTAATTTAAACAGTACTTACCGTGATCAAGGTGTTGTTGTTAAAGAAGATGGTAAAGATGTTACTTCTGATGCAGAAGTAGAAATAAGTATTACTAATGCTGCTGGAATTCCTGCTTCCTTAGATAACTTTACTTCTACTGCTGGTGTATACACTATTACATATACCATCACTTATGAAGATTATAGTAAAACAATTACACGTAAAGTAACCGTTGTAGATTCATCTACAGAACAACCAACAGAATAAAAAAAAGTTCATATCATGTGATATGAACTTTTCTATTGCTCTCTAATCAACTGAATTGCATCTGGAATATGTTCTACCGTATCACTTGCAATCATAGCGATATCTGTTTTATCTTTTTCAGCAAGTTCTCCAGCAAGTCCGGCTAAATAAGCACCAGCAGCAACTGTCAATAAACTATATTCCTGATATCCCAATAAACCAGCTAAAATACCAGACAACACATCCCCACTACCAGCTGTAGCCATTCCTGGACCTCCGCGTTTTATGAAATATACATCATTTCCATCAGTAATAATTGTTGTATGTCCTTTTAGTAATAATATAACTTGATATTTTTTAGCAAACTCTTTCGCAATTTCAATTTTATTCTTTTTAAGTTTCTCTACCGAAATCTTTGTTAATCTTGAAAATTCTTTTAAATGTGGAGTTAAAACAACCTGATTTTTAGGAAGTATATCTAAATGACCAGCCAATATATTTAATCCGTCTGCATCAAGCACAATACTCCCAGAAAAGGTGCGAAATACTTCTTGTAATATTTCCAAATGACTTCCATCGATTCCCCATCCAATTCCAATGACTAAAGACTTTAAATCACGAATCGCGATTCTAAGTTCCGCTAAATTATGATAGAAAAACATCGTTGGTTCCATAATATGTGGAGTTAAAAAGATTGCTAAATCTTCAGGAATAATCACTCTAGCAATTCCACAACCACTTCTTAGTGCAGAATAGCTAAAAGTTGCTAACTTTAATGCACCTATATAGTTTTTAGAACCACCAAGCATTCCCACTTTTCCAAAATTACCTTTATTTACTTCTGCTTCTCTTTCTTGAAAATATGGTTTTACATCTTCTACTTGAATTTCTTTCATCATGATTTTCCCTACTTTCTAATACAAACAACGAAAACAACTTGATGATACAAAAGCAAGCCTACAAACATGTAGACTTATTTTGTCATATGACGTAATACATAAATTCCTAAAATAGTCAGAAAAGAGCCAACACCGATGACAATATAACGAATACTCTTTTCATGATCAATATCCGTTGTCTCTGTTGTTTTATCATTTCCTTGAATTTTAATAATATATTCCCCATTTTTTGAATACAAATAGTTCTCACGCGCAAAACGAGCAATATAATCAGGATCTTGTAATTTCTTTAACTCGATATTTAAATTTTCTTCATCTTCTTTTAAAACTAACAATTGATTGTTTAATTCCTTCTTTTCATGATTTAAATCAATAATATTTAACGTATAAGTAGTAAGTGTAATAAAGAAATAAATAATCATAGCAAAAGATAATGTTCCAAACACTAAAAGTCTTTTTTTCGCACTTTTACTTACTTTTTTCTTCTTTGCCATCTTTATCACCTACTATTTTATAGTGTATCATGTTTCTTTTTTCTTGACAATATTCTTTACAGATAATAAATGTAAATGAATTAGATGTTCTATCGAATATCCTACCATCATACTAAGAAAAGAGTAAGGATGAAGAATTCCATAATTAATTTTTCTCAATATTAAAAAATATAAAAAAGTCATAACTAATACAAAAAGAATTGTAAAACTGTATTGAAACCATTTTTCTTTAGCATATAAAAAACGATATTGAATTGTTAATACAAAGGAAAAAAGTGCTCCATAGAAAAAAGAAAATAGCAAAGTAATAATTTGAATTCTTAGAGTCATTATTTAAATAACTTACTAAACATACTATCTTCTTTTTCCTTTTTCGCTGTTTCCATATAATTTAAACTATTCACTTTTCCTTTAATCGATACATTTCCCTGATATGTATCTAATTTAATAATTTCTAACCCTTCCCCTTTAATCATAATATATCCCATGGTTGTTTCCATTAAAAACTCTTCATTGTCAAAACTCTCTATTTTCTTTACTCCTGTAATTACTAATGTTTTTCTATCACTAATTGTTACATTATGATTTCCTACCACTGTTCCTATAATATTTGAATGATCCTTGTCCATATTCATGCCTCCTGTTAAATTATATGAACAAAGTTAAAAAAATATGAAAAAAAGGTCCTATTCTTCAGAACCTTCTTCTAATACTTTTTCATATTCAGCTAACACTGCATCTTCAATCATTTTTCTTCCTTCTTTATTGATTGGATATACAATGTCTAATCTTTCTTCTTCTACAGTTTCTGGTGCTGTAGCAACCTCTTCTGTAACTACTTTCGCATCCCCACCTTTTTTACGGTTTGGCATAGCTACAAATAATCTTTCTTTTCCTTGAATAATTCTCATATCGCGAATTGCTAACCAATTATCAATCACGATCGTTACAAAAGCTTTTGGATTAACCTTTCCATTTTTGTTATGAGCAAGTTTTACTCTAACAGATGTTACTTCCACGTAAATCTCTCCCTTCGGTATACTCTGATACACTTACATTATATAATAAAGATTTTCTTTTTGCAAGTTTAAAAATGAATTCGAATATTTTTTGTAATAATATCTGTATAAGAAAAAGATTTGACTGGTAATCCTTCATTTTCTTTCATCTCTACTAAAAACACATTGTTATAAAGTTCTCGTATTACACATTGATATGACTCATATTTATTACGACCTAAATGATACTGAATAAAAACCTCTTCCCCAATATGTTTTTCTAATTCTTCTTTTACTTTTCCAATCATTTTTTCTCCTATCTAGGATATCCTAAGTACATCATACCTTTTGTTTTAATTCCCCCTATCCCCGAAGAACCATATTTTGTTTTTTCTAAAATTCCCTTTAAGTCAATATCTTCACTAGACTCTGTTAAACTAACTCTCGTTGCAATAATTGCTGGATCTAAAGCATGAATATTTACTCGTTTTGGACTTGATGCGAAATTAGCACCCGCTTGAATTAAATCTTCATAATCCGATTGACATGCACCAGCAATAATCACTAATTTATCATGGCTTTTCTCATATTTTCTCGCTTCTTTTACAGCCTCTACAAAATATTTACTATTCTTATAAGAAGCAATCTCATTTTTATTTCCTTTTCTCTTATAATAAGCATCATGACCAGTAATAATGACAATACTAGGATTAGTCTCCTCTAATAATGTTCTAATTTGATGTGGCACTTCCTCTTCATCCATATGTACTCCTACTACTTTTAAAGAAGCATCATGATAGTAGTCTATACATCTCTGTAAATAGTCCTGATCAGCATCTATGTGTAATATTTTGCCAGGCAAATAAAAATAATCATTGCGATTTAAATGGAATTCTGGCTTTACTCGATTTAAGAATTCTCTTTCTTCTTCAATATCTTCTTCCCGATCATATAATACTAAATCTTCTCTTGGACTATCTGCAATTAAACGAATATTAACCCCTTTTAAAATATAATTTCCATCTTCTGTAATTCGTATAATACGAAATACCATATCGTGATTATATGAAATTCTCGTCACTAAATCATTTACTGAAAGTTCCATAACATACCCCCATTTCAAAATATGAAAGAAAAAAAATTTTAGAACAAAAAAAGAAGCCGAAGCTTCTAAATTTTCAAATATTTTCTAACAGCACGCCAACTACCAAACATACCAACTAAAATACCAATTACAACTAAGATACCAGATAATAAGAAAATAAATGGTTGTGGTTCTACTAATTTAATAAATGGTGAAAATAGTTGTCCATTAAAGTTATCATATAATACTGTATAACCATAGACTGTTGCGATAATTGGAATAATAGAACCAATTACTCCAAGGAATAATCCTTCGAAAATAAATGGTATTTTAATATTTAAGTTACTTGCACCAACAAGACGCATAATTTCAATTTCACGTTTACGCGAGAAAATTGTAATTTTAATCGTGTTAGAAATCAAGAATGCTGTTACGATAATAAGTGCAACTACCATTCCTAGACAAATTTTGCGAACAACATCAAATACAGCAACTAATTGTTCAACCATACCTTCTCCATATTTAATAACATCAACGCCATCAATCGCTCTAATTTGTTTTGCAGTACTTGCAATCTTATTAATATCTTCTACTTTTACTAAATATGTATCTTGAAGTGGATTTTCATCATCTGTCCACTGTTCCATAATTGCTTTAAATGTATCAGAAGATTCTTTCATTTCTTCAGTAATTTCACCTTTTGATTGAAATGTAATACTTTCAATATTATCTAATCTTTTTATTTCTTGCTCTACAATTTTAATATCTTCTTCTGTGATATCTGCATCTAAGAATGTAACAATTGTTACATCTTTTTCAACAAGAGTTGCGAAATTATTTACATTAACAGATAAAATCATAGAAATAGAAACGACTAATAATGTAATAGTAATACAAGAAATACTAGCAAGGGATAGAGAGAAATTACGGAATACACTTTGAAATGAATCTCTAATATTTCTACTTAATATTCTAAACGCCTTCATGTGTATATGTTCCCTCCTTATAGTCTTTCAAAACACGACCTGCATCCAATAAAATGACTCTTTTCTTCATTTTATTTACGATTTCTGTATCATGTGTTACCATAATAATCGTTGTTCCCATTTTATTAATCGCATCTAATACATTCATAATTTCCATACTTGTTGCCTCATCTAAGTTACCTGTTGGCTCATCACAGATCAATAGCTTAGGGCCATTTACAATTGCTCTAGCAATAGCTACACGTTGTTGTTCTCCACCTGATAATTGATTTGGATAATTCTTTGCTTTATTCTTTAATCCAACTAAATCAAGTACTTTTACTACTTTCGAATAAATCTCATCTTTTGGAAGTCCAAATATTTCTAAAGAGAAAGCAACATTTTCATATACTGTTTTCTTTGGTAATAATTTAAAGTCTTGGAATACAACTCCCAGTTTACGACGTAATTTATATACCTTACTATTTCTTAACTTTCCTACATCCAATCCTCCAACAATAATTTGTCCACTTGTTGGTTTTTCTTCACGATAAAGCATTTTAATTAGTGTTGACTTTCCACAACCTGTAGATCCAATTACAAAGACAAATTCACCCTTTTTAATTTTTAGATTCAAGTCATAGATAGCAGTCACACCATTACGATACTTCTTTTTTACATTCTTCATACGAATTAAATCCATCATAACCACCCATCTTTCATTATACTATCCTTTTGGAAATTTCTTACTTCCAAAATTTTCTATTCTCCTCCATTTACTTCATAAGCATCTGTTACAAGGAAAAAAGCATTACTATCAATTTCACGAATTCCTTCTTTCGCTACAAAATATTCTTTGGTAGGAATAATACACATAATTACTTTTTGATGATTTCCAGTAAAACCACCTCTACCATCTAAAACAGTTACACCATGAGATAAATGCTCCATAATAAACTTCTTCACAGCAGTTTCATGCTCGGTAATAATATAAAATGCTTTGGCATTAGAAATACCAAGAACAACTTTATCTGTCATAATACTAATAATATAAAGAGAAATCATTGAATAAAGCATCGTACTCGCTCCAAAGAAGAAGAACGAACTACAAACAATTAATCCATCTGTAAAATACATTGCATTTCCAACAGACATATGTGCATATTTAGCAACGATCTGATTTAATATATCTGTTCCACCAGTAGTATATCCAGCTTTAAAAACAAGCCCCATACCAAATCCAGTAATTACAGCACCAAATAACACTAATACAAAAGGATCTGTCGTTTCTATTACAATATACTCTGGAACAAACTCTGTTATCTTCATTAAAATAGGAACCACAATAGAACCTAATATAGAATTCATTGTCTTTTCTTTTCCCAACAAGAAATAACTCATAACTAATAAGATACCAGATCCAATCAAAATTACCATAGATGGATCTAATCCAAATAAGGAATTTAAAATAACTCCAATTCCACTCATTCCATAAGTAATTTGATTTGGTAAAATGAAAAGATTAAATGCCAGTGCTACCAAAAGGGAACCAACTAGAAATTGTACATATCGTACAAATCGGTCTTTCTTATAAATATTTTTAATAATGTTTTCATCAAATAATTTCTTTTTGTGAAACAACATAATTTATTCCCCTTTCTTCAAGTAAGCATTAATAAATAAATCTAAACTTCCATCTAATACTGCTTCTACATTTGTATTTTCTACATTCGTTCGATGATCTTTTACTAAACTATATGGATGCATGACATAACTTCGGATTTGACTACCAAAATCAATCTTTTTCATATCACCCTTCATCTCTTGCATTTGTTCTTCCCTTTTTGCAAGTTCTAATTGATATAGTTTATTCTTTAATACTTCCATTGCCCGTTCACGATTTTGTATCTGACTTCTTTCGTTTTGACAAGTAACAACGATTCCAGTTGGAAGATGTGTAATTCTAACTGCACTTTCTGTTTTATTAACATGTTGTCCACCTGCACCACTAGAACGATACACATCAATTTTTAAATCAGAATCTTTGATTTCAATATCTACATCATTTCCATCGAATAACGGAGTAACTTCTACAGAAGCAAAAGACGTATGACGCCTACTATTAGAATCAAAAGGAGAAATACGGACCAAACGATGAACACCACGTTCGCTTTTTAAATATCCAAAGACATTCATTCCCGTAATCAAAGCAGTTACACTTTTAATACCAGCTTCATCTCCGTGTTCCAAGTCCACTTCTTCCAAATGAAAGCCATGTTGTTCACACCATCTTGTATACATGCGGTAAAGCATATTCGCCCAATCACAGGCTTCTGTTCCACCTGCACCTGAATGAATTTCTAAAATTGCCCCCAAACTATCATATTTTCCATCTAATAATAAAGTAATTTCTAATGATTCAAGTTGTTCTTTCATCTCTAATACAGAAGTACTTAACATTTCTTGCAACTCAGTATCCGGATTCTCTTTTAATAATTGAATCATTTCTATATTATCTTCGATTTCTTTTTTTAGTTGAGATACTGCTTGATCATTTTTTTTCAAAGTATTCAATTCATCAAAAACAGCTTGGCTCTTCTTTCGGTCATCCCAAAAATGAGGTTCCATTGTTTTTTCTTCTAATGCTTTTATTCTATCAATCGTATGATTTGCTTCAAAGCGACCTCCATAAATCTAATATTCTCTTTTTAAAATCCTGATAGTAATTTGTGATTTCATAAATTTCCATAACATCGCTCCTATCATTCATATATCATTATAACATGTTTTTATGAAAAGAAAAAGCACCAATTTCGTCATTATAAAGCGAATGAATCACTCTCTGTTACCAAATATTTCTTTTAGTTATTGTCAATAAAAAGTAAATTTTTTAAAGTAAGCAATATTAGTTCAAAAAAACATGTTAGAATAAAGATATGAAACGAATCCATTTTTTAAAAACAGTATGGAGTGACATCATTTTATTAGAACAAGACCAATCATTCGCACTCATTGATACTGGATATGAAAACCAAAAAGAAGAAATTAAAACATACTTAAAAGAAAGGAGTATCTCATCATTAGATTTCATTGTCATTACTCATTTTCATCGTGATCACTATGGAAGTTTAGAAGAATTATTAAATTTTATTCCAATTCAAACTGTATATATAAAACCATATAGTGGTTTGGACGGTAAAACCGCAACCGGACAAATTTCAGATGAGAATTATCGTGCCAATGAGATGAATTACTATCATAAAATTTGTAAAAAAATACAAGAAAAAAGTAACCTCGTAGAGATTACTAAGACATTCAAAACTATTTCTTGGAATCAAATAGAACTTCATTTATATAATACTGATAATAAATTAAAAACAATTTTTGATGATGCGACCCACCCCTATTATCACCAATATAAAATTAGCGAAAATTATAATAGTTGTGGAATCTTACTCACTTATCAAGATAAAAAAATATATCTAGCAAGTGATCTAACGGATTATGAAATAGAAGAGAAAGATTTAGTGTGTTGTAATTATGAGATAGCGAAACAAATTCAAAATGTTGATATTTATAAATCAGCACATCATGGATTAGATAATTGTAATACAGATCAAACACTAAAAGAACTACTACCACAAATTACAATCACTACCAATTCCGAAGATTATATTAGAAATACCTCTACATATTTAAGTCGAATCAAAAAATTCAAAAATGATGCGAAAATCTATTCTACAGAAAAAGAAACAATCATTGTAGATTTGGACACATTACATGTAAGTGCATATAAAAACTAGGAAACGAAAAATAATTTCCTAGTTTTCTTTTACATTTCTAATTTTTTTACACGTTGTTTTGCTTTATCATAAGTATATCCATATGGAGTAATATTTCCGTAGTAAATTTGATATAAAATATAAGTAGCAGCTTTTTGAAAAGAATCACTTTGATATAATCTTGGGTTCCCTTCTCCTCTCACTGCTTCCTCTTCCGTTAATAAAAATTCATCAGGAAGAGGAATATATTTTCTCCCATTTTTTCCATATTGAATTGTTTCTGGATGATATTGCTTTAACTCGATTTTTGACACAACTTTCGTATAACCATCTTTTTTTTCATATTTTTTTACAAAATAATACCCAAAATCTTGTAATTGTTGTTGTGTGATTTTTGTCATATAAGAAAGAGCCTGCTCCGCCATAACAGGAGATGTTACTTTTTCTCGGATTGCACTTTCAGATACCTTCTCTACAACAACTTTTGGTTCACGAATCATTGCTTTCTTTTCTTTCTCGTTCATATAAGCCACCTCTTAACAGGTTATTATAACGGATTTATCATTGTTTTGCAAGTCATAATCGTTATTTATAACATTTTAGATCTATAAAACAAAGTATTAAAAAAGAAACTATTTACCAGTTTCTTTATATTCTTTACACACAGCATCTAATTTTTGAACCATATCATCTACTTCTTCAAAACTCTGTAATCGACATCCACTCGCCATAGCATGTCCACCACCACCGAATTCTTGGGCAACTTCGTTAATCACAGGTCCCCTTGAACGTAGACTTCCACGTATTAACCCAGTTGTCTTATCAAAAGAGAAAAATCCCCAAGCTACAATCTCATCAATAAAATTGAAATTATTAATTGCATTACCAGCAGTTGCAGCATCGACATGTTCTTCATCTAATATTTCTTGTGGCAATTTTACATATCCAAAACCATTTTCAGTAACTGTTAAATGCCTTGCCAAATATCCTTGAAATTGAATCTCCTTTAATGGTCTTGTATATAAATATGGATATAATTTTGTTATATCTAAATGAGTTTCTGTTAATAGTTTAGATACATTTTGAAAAGTACGTGCTGTTGAAGTTTTAAACATAAAACGATCTGTATCAGCAACAAGTCCAACATATAACTTTTCTGCAACATCTAAACTCATTTTTAATTTAGAGTAAAATATAAGTTCCATAATCATTTCTGATGCACTACTATAATTCTCATCTATCCATTCTAACTGACAAAATGTTTCGACATATGGATGATGATCGATTTTAATACTATCTTGAAACTTATGTGGATTTACTCCATCTACTCGTTTCGCATCAGGAGTATCTAATACTATCAGTAAACTATTTTGATACATTTCTTCAGAAAAATTATCTAATGTTCCTAGATAACGAAATTTACTTGCAGGGCATCCAACTGTATATACGTTTTTATTAGGAAATGTATTTAATATTGCTTGTTTTAAGCCCAAAGAAGAACCTAATGCATCAGGGTCTGGTCCTACATGTCTAGCAATTACAATCGTTTGATATTTCTTAATTTTCTTATATATTTTTTGATAAATAGACCTCTTAAACATAATTTCACTCTTCTCTATATCCCATTTTAAATGATATTATTTTTAGTGTCAAGAAAAGACTTGTATTACAAGTCTTTATTTAATTAATTCATAAGTATCTCTAGCAATCATAACTTCTTCATCAGTTGGAATCACATAACATGGAATACTAGAATCAGGTGCACTTACCATCTTTTCTTCTCCACGCATATCATTTTCTTTTTCATCTACTTTTACACCAAGTGCATGTAGAGAATCCATAATTTGTTTTCTTGTTAAACTAGAGTTTTCACCAAGTCCTGCAGTAAATACAATCGCATCACATCCATCTAATAATACATAGTATTTTGCGATATATTCAACAACACGTTTTACATACATTTTTTGCGCAAGAAGACATAATTCATCTCCAGCTTCCATACCAGCTTCAATATCTCTTGCATCGCTTTTTCCTTTACTAATTCCACAAAGTCCACTTTGTTTATTTAAAATATTATCTACTTCTTGTAAAGACATTCCAGATTTTTCCATAACATATGGAATCATTGAATAATCAATATCTCCAGAACGTGTTCCCATCATAATACCAGCATTTGGTGTAAATCCCATAGAAGTATCAATACATTTTCCATTTAATACAGCACTAATACTTCCTCCACTACCAATATGACAAGTAATAATCTTTGTATCTGTTCTACCTAAAATTTCATTCATACGTTGTGATACATACTTATGACTTGTTCCATGGAATCCATATTTACGTACTCCGTATTTCTCATACCATTCCACTGGTACTGAATATAAATAATTTTCTTTTGGCATTGTTTGATGGAATGCCGTATCAAATACAGCTACTGCCTTTGCATTTGGAATCATTTTTTCAAAAGCACGAATTCCTGTAATTCCAGCCGGGTTATGAAGTGGTGCAAGTGGAATTAATTCTTGTAATTTTTCCATCACTTCTTCATCGATTAATACACTTGAATTAAATTTATCTCCACCATGTACTGTACGATGTCCAATTCCTTTAATCTCATCTAGAGATTCTACAATATGACGATCTAATAATTCTTGTACTAAAATTTGTACAGCTACTTCATGATTTGGTAAATCTACTTCTTTTTTAATCTTTTCACCATTTAATTTTAATGTATAAAATCCTCCGTCAATTCCAATACGTTCAAATGTACCTTGAATTAATACTTTTTCTTCAGGCATTTCATAAGCTTGAAACTTTAAAGATGAACTACCACAGTTTACTGATAATATTTTCATAATTTTCCTTCTTTCTATTTTAACTTCATGGTTGGGAATAAAATAACTTCACGAATTGATTCGCTACCTGTTAGTAACATCACTAAACGGTCAATTCCCATTCCCATACCACCAGCAGGTGGCATACCATATTCTAATGCTTCTACGAAATCTAAATCCATTTCATTGGCTTCTTCATTTCCAAGTTCACGTTCTTTTAATTGGTTTTCAAAACGTTCATATTGATCGATTGGATCATTTAATTCTGTAAAGGCATTGGCATATTCACTACCTAAAATAAATAATTCAAAACGTTGTGTAAATCTTGGATCCTTTGGATCTTTTTTAGCAAGGGGACTAATCTCAATTGGATGTCCATAGATAAATGTAGGTTCAATAATTGTCTCTTCTACGTATTTTTCAAAGAATGCATTGACAATATGACCATATGAGAAATGTTCTTCGACAACGATATCATGTTCCTCAGCTAATTTCTTTGCTTCTTCAAATGTCATATCACTTGCAAAATCAATTCCAGTTACATTCTTGATGGCATCTGTCATCGAAATTCTTTTATACTTTGGAGCGAGTGAAATCTTATGACCTTTAAATTCTACTTCATAAGTTCCATTTACTTCCATACAAGCATTAGAAACAATTCCTTCTGTTAAATCCATCATACCTTCTAAATCACTAAATGCTTTATATACTTCAATTGTCGTAAATTCAGGGTTATGTTTACGATCCATACCTTCATTTCTAAATAAACGTCCAATTTCATATACCGCATCCATACCACCAACTAATAATCTCTTTAGTGGTAATTCTGTTGCGATTCTAAGATACATATCAATATCTAATGTGTTATGATGTGTTACGAATGGTCTTGCAGCTGCTCCTCCTAAAATTGTACCTAATACCGGTGTTTCTACTTCAACATATCCTAAGTTATCTAAATAGTGTTGAATAGAACGAATGATTTTTGGACGGGCAAAAGCAACTCTTCTCGCATCCTCATTCATAATTAAATCGACATAACGACGACGATATCTCTCTTCTGTATCAGTAAGTCCATGGAATTTTTCTGGAAGTGGTTTTAATGCTTTTACTAAATGAATATAATGCTCTGCACGAATACTTAATTCTCCCATATCTGTACGGAACACAGTTCCTTTAATTCCTACAATATCTCCAAGATCTGCTTTTTTAAATAAAGCATATTCATCTTCTCCAACAACATCTTGTCTCACATAGATTTGAATTTGTCCATATTTATCTTGAATATGCATAAATCCTACTTTACCTTTACGACGACGAGTCATAATACGACCAGCAATGGTTACTTCTTCTAATTCCATTTCGTGTAATTCTTCTTTTGAATATTGTGCATACTGTTCTTTAATTTCCTTTGAATTTGTAGTTACTTCAAAACGGTGTCCAAATGGATCAATTCCTAAACTTTCTAATTCTTTTGCTTTTTCACGACGAACTAATTCTTGTTCTGTAAACTTTCTTTCTTCCATGTTCATTCCTCCTAAACTTCTACCACTCTCGTATGTGATAGTCTTTCGTGTAATCCCACTCCGTCTTTCCTATATAATACCATAAAAACACTAAAAATAACTAGTGCTAGTTGGATAATTCCTAAAATACTAATCATCAATAAATATAAAATTCCTGGAACTATATAAATAAATAACAATGATAAAAATAAATATAATAATCCATTTAAAACAACATTACGAATTACTAAACTATGGATCGTTGCTTCTCCTCCACTTTCATCGACCACGCGAATCTTCATAAGTGCCTTTCCAAATGTCTTTCCTTCCATAAAGTATGGAATAAATACAAAATAGATAAAGACAAATACAAGATTAATAAAACCTACGGCAACATGTTCTCTATCAATATCTTGTGATATTTCACTTAAGTGAAATAAATAGCTAGTAATACTTGTCTCTCTCATCACTGCTTTTTCATTCATTTCACTGAGTTCTAAACGAAGTGCTTTCTCATTTTCAGTTACATTGGTAAGCATAGCTCCTATTCCAATAAATACAAATAAGATAAACATATCAATTAAATAAGCACAAATACGCTTCTTAGTAATTGTTTTCATAGCCATTCTCCTTTTTAAATTCTTTTAATAATGTTAATACTTCTTCTTTTGTTTTCGCCCCAAACAATGCCTGTTTTAATTGATTACTGTGTGGTACATATTTTAAATACCATGCAGCATGGGTACGAAGTTCTAAGATTGCAACATTTTCCGGTTTTATTTGCAGTAAATAATTCATATGTTTTTCAATCATTTGAAAACGTTCTTCTATCGTAACTGGTATTGGTTCTGTACCATGTTCTAAATAATTCACACAGTCTCTCATCAACCATGGATTACCAAGACAACCACGACCAATCATTACTGCATCACAACCAGTTTCTTCTAACATCTTTTTCGCATCATAACAAGTTTTAATATCTCCATTCCCAATCACAGGAATAGAAACAGCTTCTTTTACCTGTTTAATAATATTCCAATCAGCCAATCCCGAATATCCTTGGCTTCTTGTTCTACCATGTACAGCAATTGCTTTAGCACCAGCTTCTTCACATATTTTTGCAATTTCTACTGCATTGATATGTTCACTATCCCAACCACTACGTATTTTTACCGTTACTGGAATTGGTACACTATCCACTACTGCTTTAACAATCTCTTTTACTTTTTCAGGGTGTTTCAAAAGAGCACTTCCTGCTTGTGCTTTTACCGCAACTTTAGGAACAGGACATCCCATATTAATATCGATAATATCTGGTTTCATGGTTTCATAAATATACTTGGCAGCAGTAACAAAAGATTCTTTATCACTTCCAAAAATCTGTTGGGTAATTGGTCTTTCTACTTCTTCCATAAATAGCATCTCACGGGTCTTTTTACTTCCATAAGTAATGGCTTTATCGCTAACCATTTCCGCATAGATTAATCCACAACCCATTTCTTTGACAATTTTCCGATAAGCACTATTACATACTCCTGCCATAGGAGCAAGTACAACTTGATTTTGTATCTTCACATCACCAATCTGCCACATAAAACCACCTCTTTTCATTATAATATAAATTCCATTGGATATCAATAAAAGTACGTTATATCATACCATAAATTGGGGAAAATTACCAAGAAAATGTTATAATAAAAAAGGGGTAATATGAACGATATTTGGTATCGATTAGGAAAATCAAAATTTCGTAGTAAATGGCATCTCCATGAGAAAGAAAAAATATATATCCAAGAAAAAGGATTGGATACCATTGAAAGTCATGCCAGAGACTTTATTAAAAAAAGACTTGCTCCAGCCATCATTCCAAACGATGGCAAACAAACACCCATGAAAGGACATCCTGTATTTATTGCCCAGCATGCTACTGCAACATGTTGTAGAGGGTGTTTAGAAAAATGGCATCATATCAAAAAAGGACATTTATTAACACCACAAGAACAAGAATATATTATAAATATCATTATGACATGGATACAAAAAGAGAAATAACAGACATTGTTATTTCTCTTTTAACCATTCTCCTAATTTAGAATATGCATCACAATTAAAGAGTGGTAATTTCTCCTCATCTGTAAAACAAGCTAAAGTATGTTCTTGTCCATCAGGAATAAAAATAAAATCATAACCTATTCCCATATTACCTTCTTTATTTTTAGATATCGTTCCCCATGACTTTGATTCAAATGTTTTTGTATTACCTTCTTCATCTGTATAAGCTAATACATCTAAAAAATAAGCTCTTCGATCATCTATTCCTTCCATTAATCTTAAAATACCATCTTCTCCTAAAGTTTTTTCCACATAATTACTATAAAGAGATGGAAATCCATTCAAAGCTGGAATGACCAATCCAGAATCATTCTTTAAAACCGCACACTTTAATTCACGATGCGCATATTGAGATGAATAAATCGCTACTTCTTCAATTGATTCTGCTTGAATTTCTGGTAAGTTCTTCATCTTCTGTCCGATTACTTCAAAACCAAGTGGCTCTAATACATATCTTGCCATATCCAATTTTAACTGATTCGTAGTTGCAAATACAATCTTTTTCACACAATCACCTCAAACTCATTATATCTCAATTTGACAAAAAAGACACTTTTTATTAGAATACTATGTACAAAAAGGGGGAATTGCACATGTATCAAAAAAAATTCGTTGCAACCAGAACTGGAGAACGTGGAGGAATTGAACAGTATTTAAAAAATCTACCATATTTAGGAATGGAAGAAGATGACAATCTACTTCGTTATTATTTTGTAGATGAAGATAAATACATTACAGTTGATTTTTATAAAGTAGGACATAAATTAATTATATTAAATGTAGAAAGTGAAACCAATGATTTAAAAAATTTTATTCCTAAAAAAGGAAGAAATCATAACAAAAAAGGATTAGTAGATGTAACAAATCACGAATACTATCAAGATACAGAATCTATTATGAGACACATCTTACCATATCGTGTTGTAATAGAAGGTCCTAAAGGAGTTGGTAAATCAACTGCCGTTCGTTATTTAATTCAAAAAGGAATATCTGCAAAAGATAGAGATCAAGATGTCTTTTCAAATGACTTTATCTTAGATTTACCACATTCTATACAAACAAAAATATGTGGAGAAAGAATCCATCAAAATGAAGATGAATATTTTTTCATTCTTTCATGTTCAGAAACGGAGTTAGAAAAAAGATTAGCTCGTCGTAAAAAAGAGCTACGTATTCCAAATCGACATTCTGATTTAGAGTACAGAAATTTTTACCAAACTATCTATCGTTCTCTTCAAGAAAATAATTTATTAGATGATCAATTGTTCTATGTAAAACCAATTGCGGATGCAATATATAACAGAGAACGTTTTCAACCAATTCTTAATATCACAAGAGATATTAGTAAACAATATAAAAGAGAAGAAAAAGTAAAAAAACGAGTGTAAAACTCGTTTTTATTTGAATACCCAAGCATTTGGTATTCTTCTTTCTCCGGTAGCACTATATCCACATGGTTTTGTAATTGTTTCATTACCAATTGCTAGACTACTAGAAGCTCCACCATCTAAATTTACTGCATTATGTGCTTTATATCTTTGCAACAACTTCGTAAGCTCTGTCATACTAATTCCTAAACTATATCCAGGCTGTCTACCATCTATCACGACAAACAATACAATACCATCTTTACGTTGTGCTAACACAGTTCTTGGAGCAATACCCCAACCACCATTTCCTTTTATTTCAGCAGCTTCACCATTCACAATTAAAAATGGTCCAAACTCTACTGCATCTTCCACACCAGCTTGAATTGCTTCCTCAGCTGTACCCTTAGTAAGTACTAACTTATTATCTTTTGTGAACCCTGCAATTCCTCCAGAATATCCAGTTTTTGTAGAATCCCAAATGACTTTTCCATCTTGAATCACAATTCCTGTCGGATCGCCTCCGTTACCCATTTCATTGGTATCGACAAATCCACTGGCATTAATTCCTAATACAGCATTATTATCTACAACTAATTCTCTTAAAAATTGTCCTACTGTTCCTAGTTTATTTGTCATGACAAGTTCGATACGACTTGGATCATAAACTGCAACCATATATCCTTGATAATTACTTCCCTTTAATGGGATTAATTTATAGTCAGGATGTTCAGGATCTCTAGTTAGAATTTGTTCTTCATAGATAGAATCATAATCACCACTATCATCGATATTTCCAATAACAATATCACTAACATCTGTACTTTCTCCAGATTCTTTTACATAATTGGAATCTAATACATCGTTAATAATGTCCTCTGTATAGATAGTACGTGCTAAATACTTATGATTCATTGTTGTCATTGCAGTTGTAATATAAAGTTCTCTCAAGTATGAAAAGGGACCATATGCAAGAAAGAAACAAATGACAATACATACATCTATAATGAGTAAAACAATTGCTGTTTTCTTTTTCTTCTTCATCTACATTCCTCCTATTACATATGGATCATTTACAGTACCTGTACCAGAGACAACTTGAATTTGACTTGTAATATAAATTGCAGGACGAATACCATGAGTTCCATCAATTACATCAGAATAATATTTACTACCCTCTTGGACAGTATAAATCATATCATCGTCCTCATTTAATGATGTCATCAACCAAGTATTAGGAACCTCTAATGAATAAAATTCTCCAACCGATAATAAACCAACTTTGGCAGTGACTGAATCTGTATAAATATTTTGATAATTTGTCACACCATTTTGTTGATAATTTCCAATATACCAAGTACCATCAACAATAAGACTTGTATCTAAAGTACGATACCAAGTACGATTTAAATAATATGCTAATGAACCATAACTAGTTGGAGTAAAAATATTTGTCCTAGAACTATAATTACGTGTGTATGTCTGTCCCGTCGTATCTGTTAGTAGCGATGTAGTTGCTAACTTATAAGTATTTGTATCTTTAGAAATTACTTTCCATGTATATCCACTATAGCTTACATAATTTCCAACTTGAATCGTCTTTGTATCAGAAGATGGTTCGATCACATACGGATTAGATTCACTACCATCTCCAGATAAATAATCTATTTCTGATTTTAAAGTAATCGTAGGTCTTATTCCATAATTATGTTCACTAAAATCAGAAGTCAATGTAACACCACCCTGTGCATGAACATAATAGAGCTGATTGTTATTTCCTTTTGTCGCAGTATAATAAGAAATATTACTATTTAAATAACCATTCTTACCACCAGATAAATCATAATCACTTAAATTTAACAAACCAATCAAATTTTCATTGGCTTTTTGATTACAATGAATATCCCCAATATTTGTAATTGTGTCCGTACAAATAGATGTATTTGTTAAATATATTTCTGGTTGAATTAAAACTCGCTCAAATATTCCAGTATATATTTCGCTTTCTATTTGATTTAAATAATTACGTACAAACGAAGTCTGATACTCATTCGTTGTTCCATAAGTCATGGCAGTAATTGGCTCATCTAAAATAAGTACAATGCTACCATCTTTATTGATCTTCATAATTCTCCATAACTGATTAGAATAAGATAAATAATTGTTTGTTACATTTCCTTTGAAATAAAACATCTCTTCATCTTCATCAAAATAAAGTCCATCACCTTCATTTACTAATTCATTTTGAGATGTAATCTTTTCTGATAAATATTTAATTTCTTTTGCTGGTTGATGCTCTAACTGATAATAATAAACCAAACGATACCCATAATATGCAATCAACACAACGATAAATAATATATTAAAAATAATAATTGAATTATAAATGATTTTTTTATTTCTAACCCTTTTATCTTTCATACTTCACATCCTAATACTGTATAATCTTAATCATTATACCATACATTGACGCATTTTTTCGACAAAATTTAAATGACATAAAAAAAGAGAATCTGAATAAATAAATTTTGGAATCAGTAAAAACCGAAAAAGTCATTAAACAAGTACTCTAATCAAAAATATGTTTATTACTAATTTATAGCAGAACCAAATAAATAAAAGTTATATATTTTTATCTAACTGGATATTCTTTTCCATAACCCAAGATTTTGTTTCTTCATATAAATGTTCTGTCTCTTGGATAGCAAACAATTGATCTTTAGCAAGTTTCAAAAAATATTCTCTACCATACTGTTCTAAAATATATTTTCCAATTGTTGCATAACAAATATACCATGTTCCATTCAAAAGATGTTCTAAGTTACAATTCATATTAAGTGGCTCCTGATCATATTGTCCAGAAATTGTAGTTGCTAAAGCCTCACTCACCCAGCATCCATACTCTAGGCCCGCATATTGTAGATGGCAAATATGAACAAATTCATGTAATATTAAATATGGAATAGAATCAATCGAATCATGGTCATGTCCTTCTCGTTTTAAAATTTCTTGATAGGAGAGAATATCTATTCTATGATTTTTGAAATTTGTTTTTCCAATAGTATATGAATGTTGTGGATGAACATTTTCTTCAAACTGTTTTACATCATTCCAAAGATAAATATTTAAATGATTTTCTAAATGCTCCAGATTAAAAAATTGAATGATCTCGTTTCCTTTTTCATCTAATTTTCTTATAATATTATCTATATAAGTCAAATCACATTCGTGATAATGAATAGTAATATCTGTTAGTTCTTTCTTCATTTATCCCACCCATTTTATTATAAAAAAAAATAGAGATTACGCAATCCCTATCTTTTTTGACTCTAATCTTAATTTATCAGCAACCGTTACAATAAATTCACTGTTCGTTGGTTTTGCTTTATCAATGTCTACACTATTTCCAAATATTTCTTCCATCAGCGACCAATTTGCACGATTCCAACTCACTTCAATCGCATGACGAATGGCTCTTTCGACACGTGAAACAGTTGTATCAAATTTACTTGCTAGTTCTGGATATAGTTCTTTTGTAATTCCACCAATTACTTCTGGATGTTCATAGATGATTCCAATTGCTTCACGAATATATTGATATCCTTTAATATGAGATGGAATCCCTAACTCATGTAATATTTTGGTAATTGATATTTGTAAGTTATTGTGATAAAAATCAATGTTTTTACTTTCTAATGATTTATCTGTACAGAAGTTCATAATTCTTTTTTCTAAATCCTTTAAATCAAATGGTTTTAGTAAAAAATAATTCACACCATATTCAGATACCTGGCGAATTGTTTCACTTGCATTATAACTTGTTTCTACAATCACATTTTTATGAATATCATGCTTTTTCATCTCTTCTAATACATACATTCCATCTTTATTTGGCATAATTAAATCAAGTAAAATAACATCATAGGCATCCTTGTTGTTTTTAATTTTGTCAAATCCTTCTTTTCCGTCATAAGCAACATCTACTAAATGAATTGTTTCATGCTCCTTAAAATATTCTCGAATCATTTCTACTAAATTTTTATTATCATCAATCATTAATATTTTTATTTCTTTCATTATAATCCCTCTTTCTACTCTTTTTCGTACTGCTTATTTTCATGATTTTATTATACACCAGACAGCAATTTTAACGCTAGAGCGAGAATATTCTAGTTTTGTCGTACTATGTCGAAAAATAACGAAAAAAGTCGCTAGGATACAACGACTTCATACATCTTTAAAAGCTCACTGATACTTTTAGAAGCACCACCAACTAAGAAACCATCAATGTTAGAAATTTGATTTAGTTTTGAAATATTTCTCTCATTGACACTACCACCATATAATACTGGAACAGATACGTGAAATACTTGATTTATTATACTCTTTATATACTGTGTAATACGTTCTATTTCTTCATTAGTAGGAATCATTCCTGTTCCAATTGCCCAAAGTGGTTCATAAGCAATGATAATATGTTCTAATGCTTCTTTTTTCACGTTCTTCAGAACATCAAATAATTGTCTTTTTAATACTTGATTCGTTTTATGCATTTCATATTGTTCTTTTGTTTCTCCAATACAAAAGATTGGTATGATATCTTGATCTTTACAAGCATCTATTTTCTTTTGAAACATTTCATTTGTCTCATGGAGAATTGTTCTTCTTTCAGAGTGTCCTATGATCGCATATTCTACCCCATATTCTTTTACTTGTAAAGGAGAGATTTCTCCCGTATAAGCACCCTTTTTCTCATAAAATATATTTTGTACACCAAGATGAAATTTACTATCTTGAAAAAGTGGTAAATAAAGAATAGATGGACAAATTACAAGTTGTTCATATTCTTTTTCTTCAGATGCTTTTATAAATGTTTCTACATCTTGTTTGGTCATATACATTTTTTGATTTGCAAAGATTTTTTTATTTCCCATAAAATCCCTTCTTGGCAACATCTTTCATTTTTCCTAAAAATGTTCGATCTTTTGGTACTGGATTTCCTTTCAGTGCTGTATTATATACATCTAAAACTTGTTCAGCAAAATATTTTGAAGAGTGTTGATCTGCTGTAATTCTAGCTTGTCTACACATTTTCTCATAAGTTTCTGGATGATCCAGAATATCTCTAACTGCATCTTTATATGCTTTCTTTGTTTGAAATAAATGACCATTTAATCCATCTACAACGACATCACGAAATGCTTCATCATCATATGCGACAACTGGTAAACTTGCTGCCATTGCTTCAATAACAGTAAGACCTTGTGTTTCTGTTTTAGAAGCAGTAGCAAACAATGTTGCAACTTGATAATATTTTGGAACTTCTTCCCAAGGAACACGTCCTGCAAAGATGACATCTTTGGTAACACCATATTTACGCGCTAATTCTTTGAACTTATCTAAATCGGGTCCAGTTCCAACAATTAATAATTTTGTATGGGGATGCGTTCTTGTGATACTAACATGGGCTTCAATCAAAGTATTTACACTTTTCTCTTCACCTAATCTTCCTACAAACAATATCACATCTTCATTCGAGCGAATTCCTAATTTCTTTCTTAAATCCTGAATTTCTTTTTCTTTAAATTGTTCAGCATAAAAACGTTCTACTTCAATTCCTGTTGGAACAATATGTACATTACGATCATACTTATATTTTTGTTTAAATAAATCATAAGTTTTTTTGGTTGGAACAATTAATTCCGTTGCAGTTTTATCACAGTAAAATTTTGTCAAATATTCTACAATCTTCTTACTAGAACGTTGGAAATAACCTTTAGTTATATAATGAACATAATCTTCATACATCGTATGATAAGTATGAACTAAAGGAATATCTAATTGTTTTGCCATAATTCTAGCAAATGTTCCAATTCCAAATTCTGTATGAGAATGAATAATATCCAAATTCCATTTTTTTATAGTTTCAATTGCTCTTAATGGATAAATTCCAGTTAAACGATAATCATAAATACCAATTGGTACACCAGGAATACGAATAATTTTGTTGTCATTATCAAATTGATATTTCATATTTTCAGGATTTACAGTAACGACAAATACTTCGTGTCCTAATTTTTCTAATGCATGTTGTAACATGACAATACTTGTAGATACTCCATTAATATATGGTGGATAAGTATCTGTAAAAATTCCGATTCTCATATTACTTCTTCCTTCCTTTTAAATTTAATGTAATACCACCAACAATCATACCGAGATAATAAGTTAAAAATCTCCACATAATCATACTGGCATTCAATACACTTCCTTTGATAAAATTACCATAGAAAGCCATATAACTATATTCTAATCCCCCCGTACCACCAGGAATTGGAACGAAAGCACCAATTAACATTACATAGGCACTTGCGACAACAGATTCTACCCCAGTAAAGGCATCTGTGACCCCCATTCCATAAATAATAGTAAGTGGTACTAAATAAAGACAAACAAGGGATAAGAAATTTAAGAAAATATTATAGATAAAACTTTTTTTATCTTTCATGAGTAATTTTGCTCCATCGTGAAAATTTTCAATCGAATCACTCATCTTATCCATTACTGTCTCTTTATTTTTAATAATATGTAAACGATACATCAAAGATACAGTCTTACGAATGATAAAACGATTAAAGTTTTTTGCAAATGCGATAACAAATAACCCGACCGTTACGAGCGTATTAATAATAAATCCAACTGTTGTTAAATCACGAAGAATTCCTGATTCTTCAAATATGTGAAAGAAAAAATTGTAACTAATAGCAAGTACACCAAGTAGTACTAAAGCAATTTGATATACGATGAAATTCTGCATAATAATATTGGTCCCATCTCCAATACGAATTCCATCTTTTTTTAAAATATAAACTTGAAATGGTTGTCCACCAGTTGCAAAGGGAGTTACACCATTTAAAAACTGTGTAGTAAGAGTTAATTTAAATGCTTTTTTAAAACTGTATTTATCAGTAAATTTACGAATTAGTATATGAAGTGATATACTTCTTAAATAATAACACCCAAGTACTAATAAAACACCAATTAGTAACCACCAAAGATTCATTGTAAATATTTCATGTAAAATCATTTGATAGTCATCTTTTAGTGAAAAATAAAGAACAATTCCTGTAACAAGTACTAATAGAATAATGTTAAGTGCACTACTGACCTTTTTCTTTTCTGTTTTCAATTTATGTGACACCTACTTTCTATTTATCTGAAATACAAGCAATTCCTGGTAATATCTTTCCTTCCAATAATTCTAAAGAGGCTCCTCCTCCAGTTGAAATATGAGTAAAAACATCTTCATATCCTAGTTTTTTTACTGCACTAGCAGTATCTCCACCACCGACAATTGTCTTACCAGAAACTTCTTTCATTGCTTCACAAAGTGCAACTGTTCCTTTTTGAAATGATGGATTTTCAAATAAACCAACCGGTCCATTCCAAATCACAGTATGACTTTGTTTTAATATTTCTGAAAACATTTGAATCGTTTCATCTCCAATAT
Source organism: uncultured Bacilli bacterium (assembly GCA_944355255.1). GTDB lineage: Bacteria > Bacillota_I > Bacilli_A > RF39 > UBA660 > UMGS2016. The sequence goes on along the minus strand of CALVQD010000021.1, from coordinate 16,841 downwards.
CTAATCCCATATCTTTTGCGTCTGTTTCTGAAACTGTTTTTAATAATCCTTGTCCATCTGTTGACTCAGATACATAATGATCTTTTGGTAATACAATCTTATCTGGATACTTAGATAACATGGATTGACAAAATGCAATAGACTCTTCATCTAACAATGACTTTCCAATTTCAAAGCCTTGGGCTTTTAAAAATGTATAAGCCATTCCACCACCAATCAAAATATGATCTGCTTTTGTCACTAAGTTTTCTATGACTTTTATTTTATCACTAACTTTTGCTCCCCCTAAAATCACTGTAAATGGTCTTTCTGGATGAGCTACCACATTTTCTATATTTTCTATTTCTTTTTCTACTAAAAAGCCAATTCCACTTGGTAAATGAGTCGCAATTCCAACATTAGAAGCATGTTCACGATGACAAGTACCAAAGGCATCATTAATATAAATATCTCCCAAAGAGGCCCAATAACGTCCTAATTCAGGATCATTCTTACTTTCTTTTTTACCATCTAAATCTTCATATCTTGTATTTTGAATTAAAATAACATCTCCTGAATTCATTTCCATAACAGCTTGTTCCAACTGTTGTCCTCTTGTTTCTGGTATAAATGTTACTGTTTTACCTAACAATTCGCTAAGACGAACTGCTACTGGTTTTAAATCATTCTTCTTTTTATCACTTTCTTCTTTTATTCTTCCTAAATGTGAAAGTAATATTACTTTCGCATGATGATCTAATGCATATCGAATTGTATCTAAACTAGATTGAATACGATAATCATCAGTAATCACACCATCTTTCATTGGCACATTAAAATCACAACGAATTAACACTCTTTTCTCAAATAAGTCATAATCTCGAATCGTCTTTTTCATTGTATCACTCCAATTCTATATTTCCATATTCATACATTACTATTTTACCATGTTTCTATCTTTTTACAAAGAAAATCGATTCAGATGACAAAATTGTAAGAAAAAAGGAAAGAAAACTTTCCTTAGTTTGAAGATTCTGTTTCATATAACTTTTGATATACATCACTTGTTTTCAAAAGTTCTTCATGAGTGCCACATGCAACATCATTTCCCTGTTGAATAACATGAATTTCGTCAGCATCTACAATGGTAGATAGACGATGTGCAACAATAATAACAGTATGATCTTTTACTAGAAATTCAAAAGGCTAAAATGTATAGACTATTTACAACAACAGAACATATACTATGTCGATACTGTTATCTTCTTTTGCGATACTTTTTTTTCTTTTGTAGTAAATCTCTCCTCTTTTCCCAATCTGCACGATTATCAATTCCACTTTTTTGTGCATCATATAATATTTGTCGTTTCATTTTTAAGTAACGACGATAATCATTCTCGTCAATTATTCCTTCATTTAATAACTCGATAATTCTACAACCATTTTCATTTGTATGCGTACAATTTTTATATTGACACATTTTTTCATTTTCACTAATGAATGAAAAAACTTCATTAATATCTTTAAAATCAAGATTGAGAAGACCTACACTTCTTATTCCAGGAGAATCTATCAATTTTCGTCCATCTGGTAATTCTAAATATATAGAACTAGTAGTCGTGTGACGCCCCTTATCATCCTTTTCCCTAACTTCATATACTTTTCCAACTTGATATCCCAACAAAGTATTAATTAATGTCGTTTTTCCTACTCCAGAACTTCCCACAAAAATTGCAGTTTCTCCAGGATTCCACATTGTTTTTAATAACTCAATACTTTGTTCATTTAAAGAAGATGTAACAACATATGGAACTGTCGAAAAATGTCTTTTTATTTGTTCAATATAAATATTTGGATTTGTACAGATATCCGCTTTTGTTAAAACAAAGCAAGGTTTTGCACCACTTTGATTTACCATTATTAAAAGTCGTTCTAGCTTTCCAACATTGAATTCTTTATTCATACTGGTTGTAATAAAAACAATATCTATATTTGCAGCGATTGTTTTTTTATGTCCATCTTTATTTCTATACAATTCTGTTGTACGAGGTTGTATATCCAAAATAATACAGGACTGATTCTTTAAATCAATATTAATAGAAACAACATCCCCTACTACAGGATATACTATATTTTCATACTTATTATTTATAATTGCTCGATATTTTTTACCAGATGATAAAATTTCCCAACAATCTCTATGCACCGCAATACACTGTCCTAATTGTGTCATACACTCTCCTCCATTATCCTAATTTTTTCTTTTATATTATTTTCTTTTTCATATTGTTCAAAACTATAATGATGAAATAAAAACTTTTCAAATGCAAAATAAGGTAATGTCTTTAACCAGATCTCATCTATTATATCTAATTTCTGACTTATCAAAAGTTTATCAATAAACGGTTGAATTTCTATTGAAAATAATTCAATCTGCTTATATACAAATTCTACATCTTTATTTTCGAAATAATGGTTCATATCAATATTCTTTTCTGCATATTCTGTTCCAGGATAAGGATACATTTGATTATAAATTAATGCTGGATAATATCCAATCAAACCATTTCTTTTAAAAAAATCATAATTTTCTTTCAATTCATTTATAGTTGTTTTGTTATCAAATAAAATAAAGTCAATCCCAATATTCATTCCTATTTCCGCTAAATTACTTATGATTTGCTCATTTTGTTCAACTGTTATATTTTTTTTCATTCTTTTTAACACAGTATTAGAACCATTTTCAATTCCAATTTCAATAGAATAACATCCATACTGTTTAAACTTTAGTAGTGTTTCTTTAGACAACCTTAACAATTGATCAGCACGTGTTGCAAATACAAATGGAATCCTTACACGATCTTTTAAACCCATATAATATATACCTTTAGTTATTTCTAAAGCACGATCAACATTAATCAAAAAATTATCATCGATAAAAATAATGTATATATTGTGTTTCTTATTATAAATCTGTTGTATTTCGGATAAAACATTTTTTGCACTTCGTGATTTCCATTTCAAACGAAACATGGGAACAGAACAAAACACACATTGATATGGACATCCTCTACTTGTTGAAATATCAATATTATGATATTTTTCATTTCCAATGATAGTATATGAGTATTCAAACGCATGCTCTCTATTAGGATATACTAAAGAATCTAAATTTTCTATTTCCGCAATCTCTGTCGCATATATTCTTTTGTTATTAATATTTTGATAACTACAACTTTTTAATAGCGCCAAAAACTTCCCGTGCTTATTATAATCCTTTATAAGAGAAACTATCATCTCCTCACCCGCACCTCTCATAACAACATCAATGAATGGATAATTATCAATCAATTCTTTATGTATGACAGTAGCATTTGTTCCGCCAAACGCAACAACTACTTTAGGATTAATGTTTTTTATACTTTCAGCGATTCTTAAGGATAATTTTGTATTAGAAAACAAAATACTAAAACCTATAAAATCATATGCTTTATCTATTATATATTTTACTAATTCATCTTCTGTCAAAGTACCAATATTTCCGTCATAACAATCACAATCAAACCCTTCTTTATGCAAAGCACTTTGTAAATATGAAATACCCAGCATTTGGATTTTTCTATAATCATTATGATTATGATTAATTGCATAAACTAATAATATTTTATTTATCTTGTTCATAAATTGCCCAGCAACCCCCTTTGCAAATCGATGACAGAATGCATTTATGATTTCTCTTTGTACTATTAAATTGGCAATCAAAGCAATGATTTTCAGGGACTGGATAAGTATATTTTTGTAACGATTTATCCATTAGTATATTTTTTGTTTTAATATTACTAATATGAATAATTGGCTTTATAAAAGTACATGGGCTTACATATCCGTCTATATCAATAGAAATTGATTGATTGACTGCCACACAATTCTTTTCACCATATATATCATTTAACTGCTGAACGATACTGTTTGAAGGTAAACTATTATTTTGCAAATATGTTTTACCTTTTCCCACCGGCATAATATAATGTGAATAAAATTGATATCCATTATCATGAGCATATTTTTTCACTTGTTTAACTTCATCAATATTATGGGTTCCTATAGTCATACATATAGCAACTTGCAATCCGGTTTTTGTGGCAATGCTAGCACCTTTTAAAGCCAGTTCCAAACAATTATGCATCCCTCTAACTTTGTTATGAATTTTATGATCTAAAGAATCAATACTAATACGAACCCCCACCACATGATTAGCCAATAACATTTCGCACATTGTCCTTGTAAGCAATGTACCATTTGTACATATCCATACAGACATTTTTTTACTATAAATATACTTTAATAAACTTGAAATATTTGGACACAATAGTGGTTCTCCTCCACCTAAACGAATTTCAAATGTATTGCTTAAATGCAATTTATCAATAATATTTCTAAATAAATGTATATCTATATCTTTAGCAACTTGGTCACCCACTTGACAATACTGACAACGACAATTGCATCTTCTTGTGATTTCTAAATAACAATAAGTTGGTCCACTAACATTTCCCCATATAATATTATCCATCGCTACATTCCTATTTAAAACAAAAATTTCTTTCATAAATTCACCTTTATAATATAAAAATTCCATCAAATGGAATTTTTATTTACTCTCTCCACCATAACAGTATGATTTACTGAAAGAAGAAGCCATACCACCCAAGGACTTATCTAATTTAAATAAGAGTGGTTTTTCATATTTTTTCATCATTATCACCTCTTATAGATAAGTATACCACAATTTGCAAACTCTTGTACTATTTTTTTCATATCTTTGGCAACAAGATTGACATCAGCGTCATAGCTATTAACAATATATTCTATAATTTCTTGAAGTGTATGTTTTTGTTTGCAAAACTGTAAAATATAATAACTAATTTCATTAATGTAATAATATTCGTCTTTCAAATCAACAATATATGTATCATTTTTTTTCATAAATACAATTTGCGGATTTATTATATAATATATCATTTTGTTTCCTCCATATATATTCTCATAAACTCATTCAATATCAGAAATTCGCTATCGTTTAATTTTTCATCATTCAACCACTTATCTAAAATATCCTTCACTTTTTTTGTAATCCCCAAAAGTAATCCGTTTTCCGAATTCCACACCTCATAGTAACCTTTATTTTTAGCAGTTCTTATTTGAATACTTTTACTTTTTTTTTTGATTCCACTGTACCTAAATCACCATCTATCGTAATTTCTTTTTCTTTTCTTAACTGGTTCAATTTTTCTATTCCAATATTTGTCACACATGGAATACCAAGTTCTCGTGTAATAATAGCAGTATGACATAAATAACCACCTATTGCAGTGACTACTCCCTTTGATTTCATAATATAGGGAGTCCAATCAGGATCAGTTAAATAAGTTAATAAAATTTTATCTTCTTCAAAATTTTGTACATCATCTAAAGATTCCAAAAAACATATTTCTCCACTTACAATACCACTACTTACACCATATCCATCCATCTTTGAGGGATTTAATTTAATTTTAGAAGTGACAGGTCGGTACTGTAACATAACGATCTTATTATCTATTACACACCATTCAAAATCAGCAACCTTTTCTAAAGTATTTTGTAGTTCAATGAAATAATTCTTGATTTTTTTACCATCATCTCCACTCAAATGAAATGGTGTAGCTTCTCCACTTACTAATTTCTCGCCATTTCCTAAAACCATTTCATAAACACCGTCATTTAAATCATGGCCTAGCCAAACACCTGAATATTGTGGTTCTACAAATTCTTCTATAATTACTGCCATTTTAGGTAGTTGTGCTTTTTTTCTTTGGATATAAGATTGAACCCTATCTGAGTTTACTGAATCTTTCACTTTATCGTAATATTTTTTTAAGTCTTTATGATTGACATCTAAATATGATGAAAACATTCCAGCAAAAGAATTTTCTCTTCCATCTTCTACATCGGCAGAACTACGTACAGAATATTTAATATTAGAAGGAAGATTATAAATAAAATCCGTTGGAAATTCATGATTAATAGGTATTACATAAGTCTTAGGTATGGAACTATAAATATTTAAAATGGCAAGGCCGTAGCCTTTCCCTCCAATTATAGGAACCAATTGTTTTTGAATTCCCGCTAAATAGTATTTACTAACTAAATCAATATCTAATATTGACTCTGAAAGAAGATTATCTAATGCTAACAAATTAATTGCGTTATCTTTCACTTCCAATTTTTTAGATAGTAAATCAATTACTTCTTCTTCTAATTGCTCTGAATGGCAAATTCCATCTAAGACTTCATTACAATAGATATACTGTAAATCCTGCCACTTTTTTAATACTAAATATTTTTTTATTAATTCATCATCAAAATTCATGTTTGATTTTTCAAATTGGAAACTCGTCAATACGGATGGATTTTCTTTATCAATCATCGCAACTGTTTCATTTCCATATTTTTCATACATTTCTTTACCAATACGATCGGAAAAGCTAGATAATTCGTCTATCTGTTCAATGACTCCAAAATATACTTCAATTTCCAAATAATTTTTATATTTTTGTATCGGGTCTTTTGAGTCGTCAAATTTTTTAAATGCATCATTGGATAAATTTCTTAGTTTTTCAAATAATTGATCAAGCTCTAAACCTGTCATTTTATCAATGTGATTTAATATATCATTTACCATATTCATAAATTGATTGTCATAAATAGATTTCAATAAAATTCTTTTTTTCCAAGTATCGGTCGGAGCTGTACAAAACTGTGATAGTTTATCTGAAAATTTTTTAAATTCAGAAATAGTCACATTACTCACCTTCTTTACTGAAAGTATAACATATTGTTTCCTCTTTCACAAGTATTTATATATCAAAAAACAATGCTTATAGCATTGTTCCTAATAATTTAGCTGTTCTAACCATTTGTGTTGAGTAACTCATTTCGTTGTCATACCAAGCAACTACTTTTACCATTTGTTTTCCATCTACTTCAATTAATGTAGTACAAAGTCCATCTACTAAACTTCCGTAGTGAGAACCGATAATATCACTTGATACAATTGGATCCATGGTGAATCCTAATGTTTCATTGCTAGCATTCTTTAATGCATTATTAACTTCTTCTACAGTTACATCTCTTTTTAATTCTACTGTAAGATCGACAACAGATCCATCTGTTACTGGTACACGGAATGCCATTCCATCTAATTTACCAAGTAAGTTTGGAAGTACTTTTCCAACAGCTACTGCTGCTCCTGTACTAGCAGGAATAATGTTTGCAGCTCCTGCTCTACCACGACGTGCTTTGATTCCTTTTTTATGAGCAACATCTAAGATAGTTTGATCATTGGTATAAGCATGAACAGTTGTCATGAATCCTTTTTCAATACCAAATACTTCATCTAATACTTTGGCAACAGGTGCTAAACAGTTTGTTGTACAACTTGCAGCACTGATGATTTCTTCACTACCATCTAATATATCACTATTGACATTGTATACAATTGTTTTCATATCTCCTTTACCTGGAGCAGAGATAATTACTTTTTTTGCTCCTGCTTCGATATGTTTATGAGCATCTTCGTATTTTACAAATTTACCAGTACATTCAAATACTTCATCTATTTCTAATTCTTTCCATGGTAAATTGATAGGATCTAATTCTTTACAGATTTTAATTTTATGATCTCCTACTTGGATATAATCTTCTCCATATGTAATTTCATCAACACGATAATTCTTATGAGAAGTATCGTATTTTAATAAATATGCAAGTTGTTCTGGTTCTGTAATATCATTGATTGCGACTACTTCAAAGTTTGCATCGTCTTCCATTAAACGAAATACTAATCTTCCTATTCTTCCAAATCCATTAATTGCTACTTTTATCATTTTATCTTCCTCTTTCTATTTTTTTGACTTTTTCTAATTTTTTAATACTATCTTTTCCTATTGATGCATAGTTTTTTTCATTCATTATAGGAACTGACTGCCAAATGAAAGTTGGCTCCATTTTATCTGGTACAAATACAGTATGTTTGATTCCTATATCTAAATATTTGTGTTTTTTTTCTTCTGTAGTGATTCCAGTTGTATCGATTAAAACGTCAATTGAAAGTTCACTCCATAGTGGAGATGTAAATTCTTTATCATGAAGAATTACAGCAGAATCATCTTTTAAATGATATATTCTACTTAAATCATTGATTGCGACTATTTGATAACCTTCAGCATTATGAAGTTGATCATAAGCAAACTTTCCTATTCTTCCAAAACCGTTGATTGCAACTTTAATCATGACAAATGATTATTTTCCCCAAAACAACTATTTCCTATAAATTCACGAAGTACACTGTCTTTTGGTACTTCCTCTGAAGGAATTGGTAAAAAGTTTCTTAAGAAGTTAATTAAACGCAACGCTTCGGGATAAATTGGATCGCTTTCTTTCACACTAAATAGAAGTGGCTCTGCATATGTTTTTAATACACCGAGTTCATAAAGGAGTGCAGAATTAATTATTTTATCTACATCTTCTTGATATGGAAAAATATTTTTTTCTTCTCCAGCACGAATTTTTGGCCACATAGCTAGTGTATCTGCTGCCGAGTAACCACGGTATTTATTATCGCGAATGATTCTTCTTAATTTTCTGGTATCACTCGTATGAATACGATTATGATTATCGATATTTAATTGTGTTAATGGACTCATATAAATACGATATTTACGCTTTCTTTCAATACTCATAGTAAGTTCATCATTTAAGGCATGTAATCCTTCTATCACAATCATATCGTCTTCTCCTAGTTGTAACCATTTCTTTTTAAATTCTCTTTTTCCAGTGATAAAATTAAATTCCGGAAGTAATACTTTTTCTCCTTCTAATAATTTCATCAGATGTTTATTGAACAGTTCTAAATCAACGGCACGAATACTTTCAAAATCAGGATTTCCATCTTTATCTAATGGTGTTTTATCACGGTTTAAGTAATAATCATCAATCGATATTTGGTGAGTTTTAATTCCTTTACTTTGTAAATATATCTGTAATTTTTTACTTGTTGTTGTCTTACCACTTGAAGATGGTCCAGCAAGTAAGATTAAACGAATATTATTTTTCTTGTTGTATATTTCTTCAGCAATATTAGATAATTGTCCATCGTAATATGCTTCGGCAACACGAATTAGATCACCATAACGACCAGTTGAAACTTGTTCGTTCAAATCTGCGGCATTATTAATTCCTAATGTTCTACCCCAATTGGTATAGTCTAGGAAAGCATCAAATAATTTTGGATGATGTTTATAGTCTAGTGTACATTCTGGATTATAAACATCTGGATAGCTTAATACAAACCCATTTCCTTTGATATACGTTAGTTTAAAATCATCTAATACTTGGGTATTATATACTAGATCACCATAGAAATAATCGTATAGATCATCTAATCGATACAAGTTAATATAAGTATTACTGATATATTTTAAGACATGTACTTTATCCATTTTCTTTTTTGCTTTAAAATACTTAATTGCATCGATGCGCGATACACTTACTTTCGTAAAAATCAAATTCTCATCCACAATTTTCTTCATTTCAGATGCAAGTTTTCTAACAATTGGTTTATCTAGGGAAGCACCATGTAATTCACAGTAAACACCTTTATCAATAGAATGTTCCACTACAATATCTGCATCACGTCCAAACAATCGTTTCACAGCTAAAATAAGAACAAATTGTAAACTACGACCATATATTTCATTTCCAACATCACTCGAACGATCATAAAAGTCAATATCACACTTCTTTGTTATTTTTTCAGAAAGAGGCATGATATCATTATCCACCTTTGCAACTAAGATAGGATAATTATAGTACTTCTTAAAACTATCACTTATTTCCAAAAGTGATGAATCTTCTAAAAATTCTTTGGTTTCAATATTTCTATAATTCACTTTTATCATTCTCATAATTTTTCCCTCATATTCTATTCATAATCATTTTATCAAAAAACATACATTTTGTCACACTATTCTGTGTATAAGTTTATTTATTTTGAACTATATATAAATGAGAGGGTGATATTTTGTTAATACCAACAGTGATTGAAAAAAGTAGTAATGGAGAAAGAGCATATGATATTTATTCTAGATTATTGAAAGATCGTATCATTATTTTAAGTGGAGAAATAACAGATGCCAGTGCTAATATTGTAGTTGGAGAACTACTCTATTTAGATAGTTTAAATCACGATGATATTAGTTTATATATTAATTCTCCAGGAGGAAGTATTACTGCAGGGATGGCAATTTTTGATACGATGAACTTTATTAAAAGTGACGTTTCTACAATTTGTGTCGGTATGGCTGCAAGTATGGGAGCTTTCTTACTTTCTAGTGGCACGAAAGGAAAAAGATGTTGCTTACCCAATAGCGAAGTGATGATTCATCAACCATTAGGAGGTGCTGAAGGGCAAGCTACAGAAATTAAAATTGTCGCTGAAAGAATTTTAAAACTAAAAGATAAATTAAATAAAATTTTAGCGAAAAATACAGGACAAAAGCTAGAAAAAGTTGAACAAGATACTGAAAGAGATCACTTCTTAAGTGCTAAAGAAGCACTTGATTATGGCATTGTCGATAAAATTTTGTAATTTTCTATTTCTATGTTATATTAATACTAGGAGTGATTATATATGATGCCAAGAAAAGTATCATCAAAAGTTCCAATTGTATTTGTAACAATTATCATTATTATATTTATTTATGCGATTTGGTTCCCTAGTGGAGCAATTAGAAGAGAAATATTGTTTTCTCATCCAAAAGAAGCATTGTTTTCTAAAGTAAAAGACTTAGGAGGCGGAAGATATAAATTAGAACCTGCTCCTGATTGTCCAGATAATACTTGTACTTATTATCTATGTACAAAAGAACAATATTTTAAGTTTGTAAAATGTAGTGCTGATCCAAATCCAAGTGATTTAACAGAATAAAGAAGAGACTAACTCTTCTTTTTTTGTTCTATTTGTTCCTCTACTTTTTTAAAATATGGAACTCCCATGTGATATTCTCTTTCTATTTTCTCTTTCATCTTTCTCACCTCTTAAAAAAACGCACCTATGGTGCGCTTTTAAAAACTATTTTCCTTGGTAAGTAGATGTACTTCCTAGGTGTTGTTCACCCATTTGTACTAATCTCTTAGTGATTTCTCCACCAACTGAACCATTAGCACGTGAAGTAGCATCTGGACCTAAATTAACACCTAATTCGTTAGCAATTTCGTATTTCATTTGTTCAATTGCTTGTTTAGCTCCAGGAACAACTAATTTACTTGTTGTACTGTTTTTCATATCAGTTTCACCTCCTGTACACTAATAGAATGTGTACATTTTGAGGTTTCATACAAAAAATGTTATGGTAATTTTTGGGTTATAATAGATCACTTGTTTCTTCTTCAAAGTTGGAAATTGTTACGACATTTTTTAAACATTCTTGAATCAATGACTCATAATCAAACGTAGTTTCCATTTCTCTTGCTTTTTTTAAATCTGGATGAATGACTGGATGTTTTGGTACAAAGATAGTACAACAATCCTCAAATGGTAAAATACTTGTTTCATAAGTACCAATTTTTTCACTCATACGAATGATTTCTAATTTATCCATACATGCAACAGGACGTATTACAGGCATGTTTGTTACTTCGTTAATAACATTCATACTCGTTAATGTTTGACTTGCTACTTGGCCAATGCTTTCACCATTAACGATGATTTTACAATTTCTTTTTTTGGCAAGTCGTTCTGTAATACGATACATCATTCTACGCATAATGGTTATCATATAAGTAGGATCACAATTTTTAAAGATTGCTTCCTGTAATTTTGTAAATGGAATAACATGTACTTTAATATGACCTGAATATTCATTTAAAATAGAAGCTAATGTTAGAACTTTATTTTTTGCCTCTATACTTGTATGAGGTGGTGAATCAAAATAAATACATTCGATTTGAACACCACGCTTTAAAGCAAGATATCCAGCTACTGGACTATCGATTCCCCCACTTAGCATAAGCATTCCTTTTCCTTGAATACCAACTGGATAACCACCAATGCCTTCTACTTCTTTTGTATAAAAATACGTACCATCTGTTCTAATTTCAATATGTAGTGTAAGTTGTGGATGATGGATATCTACTTTTTTATTTTGTAAATACTTTAATAAATAACCACCAACTTGTCTACTGACTTCCATACTCTTAATTGGATAAGTTTTATCAGCACGATCTGTTACTACTTTAAATGTATCAAATGTTCCTTGTTCTAACATTTTAAAAGCAATCTTTTTTAATTCTTCTATATCTTTAGTATTTACTTTTTCACAAATGACTATACTATGTAATCCAAATACTTTTTGAAGCTGTTTTACGACTTCATCAAATTTTTGATCTTTTACTTCAATAAACATACGTACTCTATTTTTTATAATATTGACATCGTAATTTTGTAACATCTCTTCTATATTTTTCGTCAAAATTTTAATAAACAAATTTCGATTTCCTTTTTTTGTAGTAAGTTCTCCATACTTAATTAATATTAATTTCTCCATAGTTCTTCCTCCGACGTATATTATAGCAAACAAAAAGACAAGGTTTCAACCTTGTCTTTCAATTAAGCATGATTTTTTAATTGTTTCATAGCAAATGTTCCTGCAGCTGCAGAAATAATTAATCCAGCAACAATTAATAATACAGAATCAGAAGTTTCTGGGTTTGTTACTTCTTCAGTTGTATCACCTGTTGATGGTGTTTCTTCTGGAGTTGTAGGTGTAGTTGGTTCTGATGGTTCAACATATTCATCACCATCTACAGTAATGTCAGGAGCTTCATTACTTTCGTATTTTACTTCTCCAGCATTATCTGTTACAACAAGTTTGCTATCATTTACAAATACTTTATCTGTAGTAGTTTCAGCATTTTCAATAACAACTTCTGTTGTAGCATCATTTTCATCTTCTGCGAAACGAATTACATTTTCAGTTTCTGTAGAAGTTAAAGTTCCATTCATTACTACTGTTGGTTGATTTGGTGAACTTACGATATTTTTTGATTTAGAAAGTTCAATTCCATTATTTGAATTTTCACCATTGTAACCTAAGTTTAATGAAATAACTTCTACTGTTCCACCATTTACTAATACAGCTCCATATTTACAATTGTCAATTGTTACATTTTGAAGACTAACATATCCACCATTATAAGCTTGTACACCATATTTTGGACTATCTTTTAAAGTAACATTTTTTAATTTGATTTTAGAACCATTTAATGATGCAGTAATTAAAGTAATGTTATCTGTTACACTACCTGTAGCAGCACGATTACCAGTAATTGTATGGTTTGCACCATCAATTGTAACTTCTACACCACTTGTAAGTTCTACTTTACCATCCAATGTAATACTTTGTTCTAGTGTAATCACGTCTCCATTTTCTGCAGTTGCAATGGCATTTTGTAAAGCAGCTCCATCACTTACTTTTACTTCTTTGGCATCTGCATGTACCATTGGAAGTAATGCACATAATCCTACAGCACAAAATGATACAATATACTTCATCTTTCCCATTTTTTTCCTCCTTTACCTTTCCAAGATAAACCCTATTGTTTACCTACTTTAAGCATACTAGAGGTTTTGGAAAAAGTTAATCATATTTTCTCATTAACTGTCAAGTTCTTACCTCTCTTTTGATTAATTTCGCATGCATTACAACGCGATGTCCAAAATTATCTTGACATGTAGAAAGTGTTAAAATTTTATCATTTACATTTAAATTTGCAGAAAACTCTACTTCACTTCTACCTTTCAACGTACTTAAAAAGGTTTGATAACTATTTGTATCAGAAAAACTAGGTGTAATATAATAACTTTCAGCAGCAATTGTGTAAACACTAAACACTTGCCACATCGTATTTTCTGTTGGTGTTGACATACGTATAATATGATTATTTTTGTTGTTATACCAAGAACTAGATAAAATATTTTTCAGACTTCCAAACATTGTTTGATTATAACGACTATGAGCATAAATAATCGTATTTTGATCAAAATTTTTAGCATCATTACGGTAATCCATAAATACCCATCCTGCATCATTCTTTGTTTTATCAAACGCATGATTTAAATAGTATTCGTTATTTGTTGTCTGTACAATTGGATAATTGATATTTGTTCCTTTTACTTCAATCCAACCAACTGTATCAGAATTTTTACTCAATAATTCATTAAAATCTACTTCTAATAAATTCATTTTAATATAATCCCAGTAATCGTCTTTTAAACTTGCTTCAGGAGGATTAATTAATTCTGTATTCTGATTATCTTCCTTCTCTTTCTTTTCGACTGTTTCTGAAGTTTCTTTTGCTAATTTATCAATTTTTTGATTATCTTGAAACCAATTCCATAGCAAAAATATAGAAACAGAAAAAACAACTACAGAAAGACAGAAAATTCCCATAGATAACATCTTTTTTCTCTTTTTCTTTTTCATACGTTCAACACGTGATAGTCGTTTTGTATCAACTTTTCTTTTCTTTGACACTTAGAATCACCTACTTTATAGTATACCGGAATTGATAAGAAATAGGAAGTACATTACTTCCTATCACCGAAATCACTGTCAACATAATGATCGCATTTGTTTTGAAAATTATCATAATCAGTTTCTTCCACAAAACGTTCTAAATAGTCTTTTTCTTCTAATTGTTCTAATGTTTCTAATAACAATTTATTTTCTGGTGTTTCAATATCATTTAATATATTTCTATCAGATGCTTCTTCTATTGTTTTATCATATGAATCATTCATAATATATCCCTCTATTCTTTTAAAAAAAGTAGCGTTTTCACTACTTCTCATCTCCATATAGTTTTAATAACTTATCGTAAATTCCTGGCTCTACACGGTTCAAACAGTTAATTGTTAATTCTAATGATTTATGGTATTCTCCCTTATAAAATAGAACTTCTGAATATGTTAACTTCTTATCCAAGCCTTCTACTGAACTACGATAGCGATTTCCATAGACAATTGCCATTTCTGCAAACATAGCTGTTTTTAATAATTCTTTGGTTGTCATATATAGTTTTAAAACTAGATCGCGTGCCGTATCTACTCTCGTATTTAATGTAGTAATGGTAATTGGCTTTTTATCTAATTCTTTTACAATTTCTTTAATAGCAGCTCCTGCTTCTTTCAATTCTACAAAATACGTATTTGGAATCACTGGTAAATTATAATCGCGAATTTTTAATTTTGATTCCTTTAAAATACTTCTAACTTCATCTAATTGTTCACGTGCTCTCACTTCATCTGCTTTCATGCCACCAATTACTTCTAGTGTTTCATCTAAACGTTCTTGTAGTGCGACCAAACGATTAGTCAACAATTCTACTTCATGTGTTAACTTTGAATAAGCAAATGTATGATTTCCAGTATGTTCTTGAAATACTTCAAAATCATGATTCAAAACACCTAATTTTTCTCTTACTTCATTTAGTACCATGATATCATCATTCGATAAATGATATGTGCTTTTAATATCATCAAACTTTGCGAAAATATCTTCTACCAAACGATTCATACGGTTTAATTTATTTTTGAAAGTATTACTTGCATTTTCAAAAATACTACGCTCTTGTTTTTCTTTTTCGAAATCTTGATATAATTGTTCAAAATACTCTAATAAAATTTTTAATTCAAATAGACTATCCTCTAAGTTTAATTTTTGAACACGTTTTCTAATATCTGCAATTTTTTTATTGGCTTCTTCGATATTGTATTCTACATTTAAATAATCAAGTGGATATCCCATACTTACCATATTCTTATATATCTCCATAGATTCTGCCATCTTCTTTGGCAAAATACTCGTTGCAAGTAATTCAATACTAGGTACTTCTTCCACTACAATTTCCATATGCTTTAAAGAATTATCAATTACTTTCATAACCTGTGTTACTTCCGTATATTGATTTTTATCCATCACTAATTCAAATTTTTCAAACATTTTAGCAATCGTCGCAAATTGATTTTGTACAACGGCTTCTGCTTCTCCAAATTCACTACGCGTTGCGACAAATTTTTCATATAATTCACGATATTTTGTCTTTAATTTTGTGATAATACCACGATTTTTTTCTTCACTTGTCGTAATAGAGCGAATCTCTCCTAATAAGAACTCAGAATTGGCTTTTACTTTATATAACTCCATCTCTAACTTTGCAATTTTATAAAGTGTACTTTTATAATCCATTTTAGAAAGTGAATAATCAGCTTCTAATAGCATGTCCGTAATTTTAGGAATTTGATGTTTCTTAATATCATCTAAACGTTCTTTCCATTTTTCATACATCGCTTCAACACTTTCATTTTTTAAAAAAGTTTCTACTTTTGATAGTTCTGGAGCAATTGGTGTTGAATCGATCTCATTTTTTTCTATTTCTAACAATTCTAATTGGTGTTTAAACTTTTTGTTTTTCTTATTTTGAATGAAATTCAGTACGAAAACAACAAGTATAATAGTTATTACATATATTGTCAAAATCATTAAAGTAAGACTATTCACTTGTACCACCTCGTTAGTATAACTATATCACAATCGTGTCTTTTTTTGCAATATTTTGTCTAATTTTTATGTAATGCTGAGATGAAAAAGTAAACGCAACTTTGAAAAGTTAAATGCAATTTTAAATATGATCTAATGTTGATAACAAATAAAACTGAACTTTATTTGGTTTTAAATTGTATCACTTTTATCTCTGTCAAG